>JAUVIG010000294.1 GCA_030592825.1 Chlorobiota bacterium
AAATTAGGATCAAAGGGTGAACCCATTGATGCATCTTCAGTTGTAGGTTCAACATAATCCAATTCTCCGTCACCATCAAAATCATAATGATAAAGTCCCTCATAATCAGAATCCATACCGTCACCCAAAGGACCGCTGTAATATGGTCCGTAACCTTGACCGTAATTACTTTGGTAAGTAGGGAATGTAGATTTATCCATCATATGGAACATAGTACTGTGGTTTACACCAACAACTATATTAGATTTTTCCCCGATACTTTTCTTACCTTTCTTAGTAGTTACAATAATAACTCCGTTAGCAGCTCTTGATCCGTATAATGCAGTTGCAGCTGCGCCTTTCAATACACTGACACTTTCAATATCATTCGGATTTAAGTCAGATACAGGATTACCGTAGTCAAAACCGCTTCTTCCTGATTTTTGCCCGGCATTGTTAGAGTTATAGTTATTCATCGGAATTCCGTCAATAACAAAAAGCACTTGGTTATCTTGGGTTAATGAAGAAGAACCTCTCATTAAAATATTTGAGGAACCGCCCATATTAGTGTTATTACGAATTTGAAGTCCGGAAACTTTACCGGAAAGTGAGTTAATTACATTATCGTTTTTCGTACGATTTAACTCATCTCCTCCAACTTCTGTAACAGCATATCCCAACGATTTCTTCTCTCTTGAAATACCGAGAGCTGTAACAATAACCTCTCCGATATCCTCACTGGAAGGCTTCATAGAAACATCAACAACATTTCCGGAAATAACCGCTTCTTGAGTTTCCATTCCTATGTATGAAAACACCAGAGTGTTAGATCCGTCCGGAACTTCAATCGAATAAGCACCGTCTGCAAGAGTCATAGTGCCAATCGTTGTTCCTTTCACGAGTACACTGACTCCGGGTAATGATTCCCCGGCATCATCAGTAACAGTACCCGTTACCGTGTTTTGAGCGTAAACTTGCAATCCCAAAATTGAGAAAATTGCAAATAGTAGCATTAGTTTTTTCATAAACAAACAATTTTTAGTTAACAATTATATTTTATATCCTCAAATATATAAACAATTGTATTCTTATCAAACTAAACTAATAAAAAAAATAAGATTAATTGATATTCCGTAAATCAGTTATTATTTTATAACCCTTATTTTCAATACATAAGATTAAAATCAAAAAAAATATTTAAACTTATTGCGGAAATAACAATTTTGGTAAAGGAAGTAAAAAGAGCATTAAAATCTTCTGTAGTTGTTTTATTCGGATTCATTGTATATAACGTTTATTATATCTTTTTTGCTTAAATTTACTTGATAGTTATAAATTTGCATAAAATTATCAAGTTATAATGAGTAAGATATATCCCAAAGATTTTGAAATAAAAACCGAGTTTACAAAGATACGTGAACTGATCAAAAATTATTGTTTGAGTAATTCCGGCAAAGAGAAGGTTGATAAAATGTATTTTCAAACAGAAATTGAGATCATTCAACATCAATTAGATCTAAGCTTTGAATTTAAGCATATAATACAATATACAGATAACTTCCCTACAAGTTATTTTATTGATACAAATGCATACTTTGAGAAAACACAGGATATTGCTACATATTTTACACCAAAAGAGCTCTTCGATATAGTTCGTTCACTCACAACAATAAAATCAATTATTAATTTCTTTAAAAATGATGAAGAAAATAATTATCCCACATTAAAAAAACTTACACAAGAAGTTAAAATCTTTCCCTGTGTTATACAAAGAATTAATTCTGTTATTGATAAGTACGGAGAAATTAAAAACAATGCATCGGCCGACCTTGCAAAGATCAGAAATGATCTGTCTAAAAAGCAATCAAGTGTTTCACAAACTATTCATAAGATCATTAAAAAAGAAATTGCAAACGGAAATGTTGAAAGCAATTCTGAAGTAACGGTAAGAGACAATAAATTATTGATTCCTGTTGAAGCAAAGAATAAGCGAAAAATAAAAGGAATAATATATGGAGAATCTGCAACCGGCAAAACATCTTACATTGAACCTATTGAAGTTGTTACACTTAATAATGAAATCAGAGAACTTGAATTTGCAGAAGTTCGTGAAATTCGCAAAATTCTAACAGAAATCACCGATGAATTACGGCCTTATTTTGATGAACTTTTATTATCGTATGAATTCATGGCAAAGATTGATTTTATAAGAGCAAAAGCTTTATTTGCACATGATATAAATGCAACGAAACCGAAACTGATAAGTAAAACCGAAATTGAATTCCTGAATGCCAAGCACCCTTTACTTTATTTATCCTGTAAAAAAACAGAAAAAAAAGTTATTCCTTCCGATTTTAAACTAACTGAGGAACAAAGAATTTTGATTATTTCAGGACCTAATGCCGGCGGTAAATCGGTTAGCCTGAAAACTGTTGCAACTATACAATATATGTTACAATGCGGCTTGTTAATTCCTGTTAAGGACATATCAGTAACCGGAATTTTTAATAATATTTTCATAGACATAGGAGATGAGCAATCCATTGAGAATGATTTGAGTACATACAGTTCTCATTTAAAAAACATGAAGTTTTTTACTGAAAATTCCGATCCGCAAACCTTAATATTAATTGATGAATTCGGAACAGGTACCGAACCGATGCTCGGCGGTGCAATTGCAGAAGCTGTTTTGGAAGACATCCATAAAAGCGATGCAAAAGGTATTATTACTACACATTATACTAATCTGAAACATTTTGCAGATAATAATGAAGGAATAATTAATGCAGCCATGCTGTATGATAATGAAAATATGCGTCCGCTGTACCAAATGGAAATCGGTAAACCGGGAAGTTCTTTTGCATTTGAAATTGCTGAAAAAACAGGTTTAAAACACAGTATTTTAGATAATGCAAAATCAAAGACAGATAAAAATCAAATTGATTTTGAAAAAGTCCTTAAACAAACACAAAGCGAAAAAAGGAAATTAAAGCAGAGCAAGCGAAATATCAGGAGTGCTGAAAATAAATTGCGTGAAACTCTCGAAAAATATGAAGAAGAACTTCAAAAACTACTGACAAGTAAAAAAGAAATATTAAAAAATGCTGAACAGGAAGCAGAAGACATATTGAATTCGGCAAATAAAAAAATTGAAAAAACCATATTGGAAATCAAAAGAAAAAATGCAGAAAAGATACAAACAAAAGCACTTCGCACAGAATTAAATGAATATATAAGAAAAGAAAAAGAAAAACGAAATACCGAAGATGAAAAGATAAATAAAAAAATTGAGCAGATAAAACAAAAGAAAGAAAAACGGAAAAAGAAACAATCAAAATTTATATCTGCAACAGCGAAGGAAAAAGTAATTAAGGTCGGAGATCATGTTAAAATAATCGGTATGAATACAGTTGCGGAAGTTCTCTCAATTAACAAAAATAAAGTTACGGTAATAAGCAATAATATCCAACTGACAGTTGATAAAGAAAAATTAGAGGTATCAACTCAAAAGATTAGAAAAGAAAAAAAGGCAACCGTAAAAGTAATCAGAAATTCATCATCTGAAAATGAAAACTTTTTTTTCCAATTAGACGTCAGAGGTAAACGTGCAGAAGAAGCCTTACATAAAGTTTCAAGATATATTGATGATGCCATAGTAAATCAAAACAGACATTTAAAAATACTTCATGGAACAGGCAGCGGTATTTTAAGGGAAGTCATCAGAGACTATTTAAGAACACACCAATTAGTTAAAAACTACAAAGACGAAAAAATCGAAGCAGGCGGAACCGGAATTACTTTAATTGAATTGGATTTGTAGACTAAATCTCATTTTTAAAAATAAAATAAACAACATACATTTGTACTGAAAAACGAATTTAGTCAGTTATGCTGGAAATAAAAATTAACTCAACCCGAGAGAAGATCATACAAGTCGCTGATAAATTATTCGGCCGTTTTGGTTTTTATAAGACTTCTATGGATGAAATCGCAAAAATAGCCCGGAAAGCAAAAGGTTCATTATATTATCATTTTTCAAGTAAAGAAGAGTTATTTAAGGAAGTAGTAGCAAAAGAAATCCAACACTTAAAATTTGAATTATCAAAGATTATAAATGATGAATCATTAAATTCAAAGCAAAAAATTAAACAATACCTTTTAAAAAGAATGGAAGTCTTAAGTGAAGCTTCAAATTATCACGAAACAATTAAAGCTGACCTTTATGAACATTTTGAATTTATTGATGAACTCAGGGCAGATTTCGACAATTGGGAAAAGCAAAAAATAAAGGAATCAATTGAAGCAGGCATCAATGCAAATGAATTTGATGTAAAAATTGAAGAGATTGATGCAATTATTGATGTATTCCTCATGGTTTTAAAAGGATTAGAAATTCCTTTTTTTATACAAGGAAATTATAAAAAATATTCACCTTATTTGGGAGATATGCTTAATATTTTGATTAAAGGAATATCAAAATAATTTTTTTTGACTCAAAACTGACTGAAAAACAAATACAGTACGAATCAAACATATATAAAAGAATGAAATCAATTGCAAAAGCAACAATTAAATTAAGATGGCTCATATTGATCCTCGTGGTCGGATTAACAACATATTTGGCATATCAAATCAAAGACATGCACATCAATTCTGATGTTATCAGTTCTTTGCCCGATGATGACCCGGCAGCATCACTCTATAAAAATATCGGAGAAAAATTCGGCGGTAATTATATGGGTATGATAATACTTGAAACTGAAGATGTGTTTCAAACTAAAACATTGGAACAAATTAAGCAAATTACAGATTCTCTTTTGGTTTCAGAAGGTGTATCAACTGTTACGAGTTTAACAAATATCATTGATATAAAGAGCAGCGAATTCGGTATAGAGATTGGTAAATTGGTAGATGAATACGATTTGCCTGATACTGATGATGAACTGAAAAGTCTTAAAGACAGAGTTATGTCGAAAGAAATGTATAAAGGCAATATTGTTTCTGAAGACGGGAAAGCAACTCTTATAATGTTTACTTTATTAAATGATGTTGATAAACAAACAGTTGCTAAAAATATAAAAGAAAAAATTCTTAAAATAGGTTTGCAAGAGAAAATATATTTCGGAGGTATACCTATGATGATCAACGACATTGAAGATTTAATTGCTACCGACATTATAAGATTAATTCCTGTTGTAATCTTATTAATGATCATTATCCTTTTTCTCAGTTTCAGATCATTCAAAGGTGTACTTCTGCCTCT
>JAUVIG010000189.1 GCA_030592825.1 Chlorobiota bacterium
AATAAAGCCTTATATCCCTACAGATTATCCTTTAGATGTTACAAGTAATGTGTATTTTGTTTTAACCGGTTGGGAATGGGGCGATGCAATGGTTCGGCATATTACAAATATTGATAATCATTACAGAGTTACCGAACAAGGAGAACCAATTATTATTGTTAATTTGTCAATTATTACAAATCTATATGGTGATGATTTGGATAAACTTTTAAATGATAATATTTCTAATACTATATCGCATGAGTTATTCCATCTCGTATTTGCAGAATATCAAAATGTATCTTCCTATTGGAAAAATAACAGAGATACAACAGAAGTCGGACAGTTAGTTGAAATAATCCAAAATGAAGGTATTGCTCATTATTTAAGTCATAATCAAAAGCAAATATTAATTGAAAATTATAATACCTCAAATGAACTTAAAGAGCATGAAAAAGAAGCGTTTAAGCAATTAGATATTGCTGTTAAACAGCTGTTAAATCCTGAATTAAGTAAACAAGAAAAAGATGATATATTAATGAAGTCAAATGCAGGCAGATATTGGGATAAATTTGCTTCCATTGCAGGTAAATTCATGGTTTATCATATTGAAAAAGAATATGGAGAACAGGCTGTTCAAAAAAGCCTTTCAAAAGGGGCATATTATTTTCTTGAATTATATAATAAAGTTCAGGCAGAGAACTCGACATTACCGAGTTTACCGGAAGAATTGAAAAAAAGGATAAAACATTGATAAATAAAATATTGAGTCCGCTCCGAAAAATATTTTTTGCCACGACCTGTCCCGTCAAAACGGGAAAGGCACGAAAACACAAAAATTCACAAAATACAGATAATAAGCCCTTTGTGAAATTTAATGACTTGGTGTTTTAGTGGCATTTTCATTTTTTTAACTTTTTGGAGTGGACTCAATATTTATTTGTAACAAGTCAATATATATATCGTCATTACAAATAATTGTTTAACCGGGTCTGTCATATAAATTTAATCAATATGAAAAAGTCATTTATTTTATTTTTCGGATTAATTATTTTTAATTCTTGCTCAATTTTAAATATCATACCAAGTAAGAAAATTCATAAAATAGCATTTGAGAACATTGAAAATAAGGAAAGTTGTGATTTTATTTTTTCGGACACAACAAATAATGAATATTTGAGAAAATTCAGAAACGAATATAAAATTGAAGAATTAACAAGAGAAGCTGAAACGGATTTAGAAAAAATATTTATTGTTCTAAATTGGACAAACAGTCGGTGGGAACACAGCGGTAGTAATACACCAAAAAAACCGGATGCATTTACAATTTTAGAAGAAGCGAAGCTGGGAAAAAAATTCAGATGTGTTGAATATGGAATAGTAGCAGCTACTGCTCTGAATTCAATAGGAATTCCGGCAAGAACACTTGGTTTAAAAACAAAAGATGTTGAGGAAACACGGCACGGTGCCGGGCACGTTGTAACAGAAGCATATTTAAATGATTTAAAAAAATGGATTTTTATTGACGGACAAAAGAATTTAATTCCCTTTTTAGATAACAAACCTTTAAATGCGGTAGAGTTTCAAAAAGCAATATTCTTTAATAAAGAGAAAATACAATTGCGTAGTATAAATAAAGTTGCAGACAAAAATGATAGTGAAAGCTATATAAAATGGGTTGGTCCGTATTTATATTATTTTGACGCAAGTTTTGATAACAGGAAGGATTATAAAATTAACAGGATAAAGTGTAATGATAAATCAAGATTAATGCTTGTACCAAAGGGAGCTGAAAACCCACAAGTATTTCAAAGAAAATATCCTATGGATTATCTAATTTATACAAATTCTTATACATACTTTTATAAAGAACCGAAGATAAAACAGTAGCTCGCAATTTTGTTTTATACGTATTGCCGTCGTTATAAATAAGATAAAGAAACCGGCAGTGATGAAGAAAATTAATATTGGACTAAAAAGAGATTTGATTATAACAATTCTATCTTTGTAAAAAATAAATTATTAACAAAAGAAAAAGTTGCATTAGTAACTTGAATCCTGCTAATGAATAAAACTATATCATACAGAAAACATCTTTCAATATTCTTGATGATTGTTTTTTTCAGCCCCTTGCTGATAAAAGCAACGCATTTTCTGTATGTACGCCATGAACATCATCATATTTCTTTTTCAGATAAACCGGAAATAAACAAAAAACATCACAAATGCCCGATTTGTGCTTTCGAATTTGTCGAATTTATTGAGAATGAAAACCCGCAAAATACCGGCAAACCTGAATCCTTTTCAGATTATTATACTTTTCACCGGCAAAGTGTATGTATAATACAATCTTTCTACTCATTTAACCCGCGAGGACCGCCTGTTTATAATTAGATTTTTTAGCGACATTATTTATACTCATTAACAAGCCACTCTGTGAGTATATTAAAAGAGTGTGGTTTAAAAAAGGTGCAAAGCAGCTAATTATGCAAAACACCTAAAAGCTGTCATGCTTATATTCTGCCAATTAAAAAAGTTGCTGTGCACCTTTTCGGCAAAATTGCACCTTTTTAAACAGAACTCTTAAGACAAATTGCCGTAAAACCTGTGTAATCCGGTTTTTTTGTGAGTGTTGTCGTATTATAAACAATTCTATTAACCGAATAATACATTACAAAATGAAATCAAAATTTAAAATATCGTTAATACTTATTATTTTATTATCAATAATAAATCAACAGGGATTTACCCAAAATATTATTAAAGGAAAAGTAACAGATAAAACAACAAGCGAGGCAATGCCTTTTGCAGATGTTTACATTCCCGAACACAATAAAGGCACATTAACCAATGAAAAAGGTGAATTTATATTGACTAATTTACATAGAGGCGAATTTAAAATCCGGTTTTCGTATGTAGGATATAAAACTGTTATCAAAACCGTTTTTGCCGAAAATACGGAAACAATATTAAATGTTGAAATGGAAACAGCTGTATTACAAGCCGAAGAGGTTGTGATTTCCGGTGGGACGTATTCAACACAACACGAAAATGCAATTAAAATTGAACTGATTAAAAGCAAAGAAATTGCTTCTGCAGGCACACCTACTTTTATCGAAGCCCTTGCCGGTATGCCCGGTATAGATATGATTGCCAAAGGCACAGGTGTAGCTAAACCGGTTATCAGAGGTTTGTCCGGTACCAACATATTGATGCTCAACAACGGTGTAAAAATGGAGAACTTTCAATTTTCGGAAAATCATCCGTTTATTATTGATGAATTCGGCATTGACCGAATTGAAATAATAAAAGGCCCTGCTTCTTTACTTTACGGCTCTGATGCTGTTGGCGGCGTTATCAATGTGATAAAGGAAAAACCGGCACCGACAGGAAAAATTCTTGGTGATTACAATATGCAATACCACTCAAACACACAAGGAGTTGTAAGCAATCTTGGTATTAAAGGAAGTTCTGAAAGTATTTTTTGGGGCTTACGAGGCGGGATAAAAAGCCATACTGATTACAGAGCCGGAAATGATGATTATGTCCCCAATACCCGTTTTAATGAATACAGCTTTAAAGCCAATGTGGGTATAAACAAATCATTCGGACTGTTCAGGTTATATTACGATTACAACCAACCTAAACTTGGGATGTGCGTTGGGAATGCTGTCCCGCTAATAACCGAAAACGGAAGAGAAAACAAATTTTGGTATCAGGATTTGACAAATCATATAATTTCTACAGGAAATACCTTATTCTTCAGGAAATACAAAGTTGATTTAAACGCATCTTACCAAATGAACAACAGAAAATTACAAACTGATGAGAATATGCCGTTTTTTGAAATGGTGGATATGGATATGAACACTTTTTCATATGAAGTAAAGACTTATCTGCCGTCAACAGCAAATTCGGAGTATATCGTAGGATTACAGGGAGCTGACAAAACCAACAGAAACAATGAAGCTCCGAATCATATACTGCCCGATGCTGATGTGAGTGATTTTTCAATTTTTGGATTAGCTCAATATACTTTTTTTGAAAAATTGAAAACCCAAGCCGGTATCAGATACGATATCCGTTCAATATCAACAGAGGCAGAGACAAACAAAGAGGCTGTTAATGCTGATTACGGGAATATAAGTGCTTCCCTCGGTGCAACATATAAAGTAAACAAAAATATCTTATTGCGTACAAATTTTGCTTCTGCTTACAGAACCCCTAATATTGCTGAATTAACGCAAAACGGCATGCACGGAGCAAGATACGAGCAAGGAAATTCCGATTTAAAATCACAACGCAGTTACGAAGCCGATTTGAGTGCACATTTTCATTCAAAATATCTGATGGTTGATGTTTCCGGTTTTTATAACAGTATTAACGATTATATTTTTATTGCCCCAACTGACGATACAATTGCCGGCGGCGATATAATCTACCGATACTCGCAAACCAATGCCGAAATTTACGGAGGTGAACTTGCTGTTGATGTGTTACCTTTTAAATGGCTGAACTTTAAAACAAGTTGTGCTTATTTGATCGGGAAACAAGATGACGGAAATTATTTGCCGTTCATTCCGCAAAATAAACTGCGTTTTGAAATAAAGTTTCAAAAACAAAAAATTTCTTTTTTGAATAATTTCTTTTTCAAAATTGGAGGACTTTATGCTGCAAAGCATAACAATCCTGCAATGTTTGAAACAGAAACCGACAACTATTTTTTGTTAAATGCCGGAACAGGGGCAGATATAAAATGTGCAAATCAGACAATATCTTTGTCTGTTCAGGCTAATAACTTGTTGAATGAAACCTATACAGACCATTTGTCAACATTGAAAGGCATGGGCTGTTATAATATTGGCAGAAACATTAGTATAAACCTGAAAATCCCGTTTGGACTGAAATAAATCTCAATTATTAAGATGCCCTATGAGTAATTACACCCGTACGGACGGGATGACTGAAATCTATATTATTTAAAATTTAATTTCGTTTCACTTTTAATTATTTAGCTTGTGAAGATTTGTGTCAACTTACTGTATCGTTATGCATCAACGATCTTATAAAGTTTATCGGCACGACGAACTTTTTCATCAACAGGCATGGAAATGCTTTGTCCTTTATAAACTTCATTAATCGGGTTTTCTTCAAAACGAAGTTCTTTTACGCTTGTTTGAATAACTCCGGTTGTCGGTCCGGTTATCAAAATTTCGTCACCAACCTGCAAACTTCCGGATTGAATAAGAAATTCCGCTACACCAATTTTTGAAAAATAATTGGTTCCTTTCCCGATGTATATTTTTTGTTTAGTGGCTTTAGATCCATATTTTTTACTCCATTCGCCAATTTTTCTGCCGAGATAATATCCGTCCCAAAATCCTCTGTTAAATACAGTTGATAATCGATCTTCCCAAGATTTGATCTTTTCACTTGTATAAGTCCCTTCATAAACAGAATCAACTGCTTCTTTATAGCACTCACTGACGATTTTTACATATTCTGCCGGTCTTGCACGTCCTTCAATTTTCAATACTTTAACACCTGCATCCAATATTTTATCCAAAAAATTAATACTTAAAAGATCTTTTGGTGACATGATGTATTCATTATCAATCTCTAATTCGTAACCGGTTTCTTTTTCTGTAACGATATATGCTTTTCTGCATGTTTGAAGACATGCACCTCTGTTTGCTGAAGAATTTTGTTCATGTAAACTTAAATAACATTTTCCTGAAACAGCCATGCATAAAGCTCCGTGTACAAATATCTCAATTTGAATTAACTTACCGGAAGGACCTTTAATTTGCTCTTTATCAATTGCTTCGGTAATATGTTTTACCTGCTTTAAACTAAGCTCTCTTGCAAGTACCACCACATCGGCAAAGTGAGCATAAAACTTTAAAGTCTCAATATTACTCACATTCATCTGGGTTGAAATGTGAACTTCAATGCCAATTGTTTTTGCATAATTCATAACCGCCTGATCTGATGCAATAATTGCAGTGATACCGCTTTCTTTTGCAGTATCAAGGATTTGCTTCATTAAGTTCACATCATGATCATAGATAATAGTATTAACGGTAAGATAACTTCTGATTTTATTTTCATTGCAGATCTTAACAATTTCTTTCAGATCTTCAGTAGTAAAGTTATTACTCGACTTTGCACGCATATTCAGTTGTTCAATCCCGAAATATACGGAATCGGCACCACCTTGTATGGCTGCACGAAGCGATTCAAATGAACCGACCGGAGCCATAATCTCAATCTCGTTTCTTGAATATTTCATTTTTTTGAATCAAATCATAAATACTTGGAAAGCGTCTTTCAAAATACTCCGGAAGTTTATTTGTCATAATTTCAATAACACCATTTTCTATTTGCAATATATTATAGTAAATATCATTATTAGTTGAATTATCTACAAGAAGTAAATTATCAAAAAACGAATAATGCTGATTAAGATTTTTATAACCTGCTTTCCATTTTAAGTTGATTGTTTTATTATTAACAAAATGACCTTTGAATTCTGTTCTTACCAATACTCTATGCTTTGCAATTTCTTGATTTTCTAAACAGAAAAATATAAGATTTAATGTAAATCCTTTCTCTTTAAATTTTTCAGCCCAAGCAATTGGATGACTATCAAAGTTTGTTTCATAACAAAAGTCTTTCTTAAGTTTTAATGATGATTCAATTTCTTGCTTAAATTCTTCAGTAGTTTTATCTTTTGCAAATTTTTCTCTAAACTCACTGTCAACTAATGAATTATAGTTTATTAAAAATCTTTTATCGAAATCAAAAGGAGAAATATTTGTTGGTAAGAATGAATCTGCATAAGTTGATTTGCCGGCACCATTACAACCTGCAATGATAATCAAATTAGGCATTTGAATTAATTGTATCAATTAATTCCTTACTTAAAGAACCATCTCTTTTTCTTTGTTGAAATTTTTTTTCTTTCGGAATTACTTGATTTTTTAAAATTTTTTTCGCCTTTTTCATTTGTTGTGTTACTGTAACACCGGTTATTAAAATATCTTTACACATACTGCAAAATTACGCTATTTTATTTACAATATCAAATTACAAGGTTTTTATTGACACACAGTATCTTTTTATACTTCGCTGTTATTATAAATATTACCTAAACT
>JAUVIG010000061.1 GCA_030592825.1 Chlorobiota bacterium
AGATATCAGAATATAAAAACGGGAAAATAATATCAAATGAAAATGTTTTCAAAAAAAAATATATAATTAGCACTCTTTTTCAGTCGCATAGCGACGAACTATTTGTAACCCTTGACGGAAGTCAGGGGAAGATAATCGGGCAGTTAGAATAGTCCCATAGGGACGGACTAAAATAAATATAAGAAATAATTTTTTTGAAATTCCAATTTGGAATATCAAGTAGTCAAGTGTAAATATACAAAATACAAATAATCATTAAAAAATAATCAATAAAAAAAGCAAGGGTAAAACCAAATTCAAGTGTATAAGAGACAGAGAGAATAAAATGAAGGAACAAAACAAACATATTACATTAATATTCAAGCATCTTTCCGGTGAAACAGAAAAAGCCGAAGAGAAGCAACTTTTTGATTGGCTTGAAGACAGCAATGAAAATAAAAACATCTTCAATGAATATCAAAAAGCATGGGATATTTCCGACATTTTATTTACTCCTGAAATTGAAGCAATTGATGTTAATGCAGAATGGGATATATTTAAAAATGAAGTTGGTTTTGATGATAAAATATTAATACCGAAGCAAAGAAATAAAAAGAAATTTTCAGTATATCGTGTTGCTGCTGTCGTGTCTGCAATATTAATTCTCGGAGTAGCTGCATTGTATTTTTTTAGCCCCCAAAACGAAGTGCTTTATGCTCAAAATGAAGTAGTTGAAACAAATTTGCCCGATGGTACTGAAATAACTATTAATAAAAATTCAAGCATAACATATTCAAAAAATTTCAATAAAAAAGAAAGGAAAGTTGATTTAGAAGGTGATGCTTATTTTAAAGTTGAAAAAGACAAAACCAAACCGTTTATTATTGATGCGGAAAGTTTTTATGTTGAGGTTCTCGGTACCGAGTTTTATGTCAATTCAATATTCAAGGAGAGACAAGTTGTCGTTAAGGAAGGAACAGTTGCCGTATATCAATTTGAAGATAAACACGACCAAATAATATTGACTGCCGGCGAAGAAATTGTCTTTGATACAAAACATAACAAAATTAGGAAAGCCGAAATTTATGATGAGAATTATATATCTTGGAAAACGAAGATATTTAACTTCAATAATAAAAAGTTGGAAGATATTTTTTCTGAACTTGAAGATGTTTACAATATTAAGGTTGAATTTATCAATCCGGAATTAAAAAATTGCAGACAATCAGTTTCTTTTGAAAACCAGAGTATTGATGAAATATTAAATGTTATAAGAGCTACATTTGATAATATCTCATTCAAGAAAAATAAAAATACTGTTTTTGTTGACGGAGATGCTTGTAATTCTTTATAAAGTTTTATTTTTGGAGGCAGAACACAAAATTATATATCAGCCACAAATGCACAATTTTTTAAATTCATAAAAAAAATTGTGCATTTGTGGCTTTTATTAATTATAATTGCTCTATAAAAAAACATTCTATAATGCAATTTCCTAAAAAGATAATATTTCTTTTAATAATTATTTCTTCTTTTGCAGTTGATATTTCAGCCCAAAACATAGATTTACATAAAAAAATTACAATTGTTGTAAAAAACAAATCTTTAAAATCGGTATTAGATGAAATTCAAAACAAAACAGGTATAAAATTTTCTTATAACACACAATTAATTAATTCAAAACAAAAGTTAAGCCTAATTGCCAGAAGAAAAACCGTAGAAGATATTTTCAGAATATTATTTACTGATTTAAATATAGAATATGTTGCTGTTGAGAAGCAAATTGTTCTAAAGAAAAAGTATGCTATTCCTAATAAAGTAATTGTAAAAAATGAAAAACCAAAGACATTCACAATCAGCGGTTTTATTCGAAATGAAATTGACGGAGAGATATTGATTGGTGCGGGAGTAATACTTCGAAATTCATTTCACGGTACAATGACTAACGAATACGGGTTTTATTCACTGACACTTCCCGAAGGGAAATATGTTTTGAATTATTCTTATATCGGTTTTGAAGATAAATATGTTGAGTTGAATTTGAATTCTGATAAAAACATTTCCCAAAATTTAATACTTGATGAATCAGAGATTGAAATTGTTGTAATAACGGAAGATGAGAATGTTGATGTGTTTGAAAAAAGCCCGTTAAAAAATACAAAACTGAACAATAAAATGATTACCGGAAATGTTGGTCTTGCAGGTGAGGCTGATGTCGTAAAAAGTATTCAAACCGTTCCGGGCATTACGTCCTACGGCGACGGGTCAGTATTATTTAATGTCAGAGGAGGAATCAAAGATCAGAATTTAATTATGATTGATGATGCTCCTGTTTACAATCCGTCGCATTTATTTGGTTTCTTTTCGGCAATTGCACCTGATGCTGTTAATGATATGAAAATTTATAAAAACAACTTTCCTGTTAAATACGGAGGTCGGTTATCATCACTAATAGATATAAAAACAAAAGACGGGAATATGCATAAGTGGGGTTTTTCAGGAAAAGTAAGTCAGTTAACAGGAAGCTATACTGTTGACGGGCCGATTAAAAAAGAAAAAAGTACTTTGCTTTTTAATTTGAGGAATTCACACATTAATTGGCTGCTTAAAAATACAAACAGCAGTATAAACTTTTATGATTTTCATATTAAATTCAGCCAAAAGTTTAGTCGAAAAGATCGTTTATTTTTTTCTTTTTATAAAGGCAAAGATTTATTGAAAGTTAATGTGCCGGCATTTGGTTCAAGTAGTTTGTCATGGGAAAATAATGCCTTTTCTTTAAGATGGAATCATTTGTATTCTGATAAGTTGTTCTCGAATACAACACTTCATGCAAGTAAATATGATTATTTTATGTATTATTCCGTTGAGAATGAAGATTACTGGAATTCATTCATTAGTAATTTAAGTTTAAAAAATGACTTTACTTATTTCTTAAATCCTGAAAATAGAATTAGTTTCGGATTAAATATTAATACATATTTTTTCAATCCCGGGAATTTGAACAATGATTTTTTCGGAAGAACAGTTTATGCAAGTAATGCCTTGGAGAATGTCTTATATATCGGGCATGACAATAAAATTAACGGCAAGATTAATATTACATATGGGATTCGCTTGGTTAATTGGAACAATACAGGACCGACAACAGTTTTTTCTTTTAATGAGGATTTTCAAGTGTCTGATACAATTGATTATCCTGAAGGAGTTTTTAATACATACATAAACATTGAACCTCAAGCAAGTATCAGTTATGCGTTTTCAAAGACAGCAGTTGTAAAAATCAGTTATGACAGACATATACAATATTTACAATTATTGTCAAATTCAGTAAGTCCATTTACTACTTTGGATGTTTGGATGCCTGCGGGACCGAATATTAAACCGGAAAAATCGCATCAATTTGTTGCGGGGATCAGTAAATTTTTTTCAGAGTTTAATTTTTCATCAGAAGTTTATTATAAGACTATTCAAAACTTAATTGATTATGATGATCATGCCAATATGCTTTTAAATCCATATATTGAAGGGGAACTACGGTTTGGTGATGCTTATTCGTACGGTTTTGAATTTTCGATGCAAAAACAAAAGGGGAACTTCAATTTTTATTCGGCTTATACTTATTCTCGTATTTTTGCAACAATTGAGGATGTAAATGCCGGTAATGAATTCCCTGCTCGGCATGATAAACCGCATAATATTAATTTAAACTTATCATATAAAACAGAAAGACGTTGGACATTTAATATTAATTGGATATTTGCTTCGGGAATGCGATTTAGTTCTCCTACAGGGTTTTATTATTACAAAGGATATAATATTCCGATTTATGCCGGAAAAAATAATGACCAATTACCTGATTATCACAGATTGGATGTTTCTGCTAAATTAAATTTGAACAAAAAAGAAACAGCAAGATTTAAACACGATATCACATTTTCTGTTTTTAATTTTTACAACAGGAATAATATTATTGCAGTTAATTTTAATAAAGTTGAAACTGATGAGGGCAATTTTTATGTGCCGACAAATTTGATTTCTGAACAAGAAATTATTTCAACATCAAAATATTTGCTGGGTTTTATGCCCTCTGTAACTTATTCATTTAAATTCAGATAAAGACTGTCTCGAAAACATCCGCAGGATTTTCCGATGACAAAACAGTTGATGAATTATAAATTAAAAAAAAGATGAAAAAATATAAAAAGCAAATAAAACAACATACTGTGGACTATGGACTGCCGACTGTAAAACCATACTTATCTGCAATCCGGCTAATATCTTTTTTAATATTTATTTTTAGCTTATCCGTATTATCTTTATCATGTGAACAAAAAGCAAACTGGAACTTAAAATCCTCACAAGAGCAATTCTTAATTGTTGACGGTATCCTTACAAATGAATTCAAGAATCATACTGTAAACTTATCTCTTTCAGTTTCGGGATTAAATGATTCTCCGGAAGCTGTATCGGGTGCCGAAGTTTCTGTTTCAGACGGAAATGAGACCTATCATTTTTTTGAAGATACGATAACTCCCGGAACTTATGTTTCTGATGTTAGATTTACGGGAGTTATAAATAAAACATATACTTTAAATATTGAAAATAATGAGAAAATATATTTTGCCGGTGCAAATATGTTTCCTGTATCAATATCAAGCCCCTTACCGTACAAGCAAGTTCAAGATACAAATTTGTATTATATAGTTTTCGATATTACTTCCTTTAATCCCAATGAATCTGCAATGGGTGAAGTAATTTTGGATTGGTCGGAAGTTGCCGGATATGAAAACCTGCCCTTAAATGAAACATCTGCACATTTGTTTTTTTATTACCTTACAACAATTGATGTTAATCAGATTTTTGCACCGGCTCATGAAATTGTTTTGTTTCCTCTTGGTTCCTTAATGATTCAACGAAAGTATTCATTAAGTCCTCAACATGAAGAATTTATTCGTTCATTACTTTTGGAAACTCAATGGCACGGCGGTAATTTTGATATCGAAGAAGGCAATGTACATACAAATTTAAGTGAAGGAGCTCTCGGCTTTTTTGGTGCTTGTTCTGTTATTTCCGATACTTCAATTGTACACTAAAAAACCTCCGGACGTCCGCTTTAGGCAGACTCCGGAGCGTTTAAACTAAATAAAAAAGCTGTATTATAATTTTCCCTCATCATGTAACTGCAAGAATATCAGCCAAAACCACGTTTTTTTCTTAGAAAGTAAATCTTTTTCATTTTTTTTCAGGGTAAAATTTATTTGATGTGTATTAACATTGAACGCGAATTTAAAATCGCAATAACTAATAAAATTATATATTAACTTAAATTTAGAAAAAATGAAAAAGATTAGTTTAATTCTAACGGTAATTTTTGCTCTTGCAGTTGTATTTACAGGATGTAAAAAAGACGATGATTTAATTAAAACGGATATTGTACCTCAAAATTTTAAAGTCGATATTCCGAGTTCAATCAGTAATGCTGCAAATAAAGCAACCAAAGACGATGTGCTTGACGGTAATGATATTTACGAACACTTAACAACTTTTATTGCTGTTGGTGAAGGTGCTGCTGATATTGTACAAGATATTATGCGAGCAATCAGAGAATATGATTTGGACCAAGCAATGACATTCTCATTTCAAAGTGATGATGACGGACGAACAAAACATGTTGTTATCATTGAAAATTCAGAATTTGAAGGTCAAATGTGGGAGTACCAACTTTCAATGACTGATGAAGACGGAGGTAAAGCAATGCAAATTTTCTGGAATAACAGCCCGGTTAAAGGTATAGCTATATTGAATCCGTATAATATTGACAGAACTACAGTAAATGAATGGTCACAAGAAGAACAATGGACTGACGAAAACACTATGTACAGAGTTGATTACAGCGAAGCAGGAACTTACTATGAAGCAGAAATGACTGTTTACATTTCAGACCTTAAACTTCCCGAATCATCAGAAGGTGATAACAGATTTGCCATAGAAACTTTAAAAATGTTTGCAGGAAAGAAAGGTGACATCATTGATGTTTACGGAAATTCTAATCATCCTAACGCATACTTCTTTGATGACAGTAAAGAAGGTTTTAACTGGGCATTTGCTGCAGCAGGAGATGAAGTCTCTGACATAGGTGTAGCAGAAGTAGGTCTTCCGTTGAGCACTCTTGATGAAACAAGCAGAACAGTTTTATTGGTAGACAACTCAATTCATAACGTTTTTGAGCAAGAACTAATATATTTAGGAATTCCACAAGTAGATATTGATGTTTATTTAGTTAATACTGCTGCTCCCGGATATTTTTACGACGGAGGTTTCTTATCAGCAGGCACATCTCCCGGAACTTCTTATGATGCAATTGAAGCATCAATGGAAAGCCTTACACCATATAATCCTGTGTTAATATCAAATTTAACAATACAATTTAAAGATGATAACGCTTCATAATAATTAATAATTGTTTTTCTTAAAAAGTGGTCTGTTAATTGACAGATCGCTTTTTTTTGTAACTTGTATTTAAAAATCTGAATTAAATTTGTTTTCGAAAAGATTTTCACCAAAAGCAAAACAAAATTTTATTTTAGATATTTTAAATGAATTCATTTTGAATTTAATTTAATGTATATACCTTTGTAATAATGTTTAACTAAAAATTTATTAATTATGAAGAAGTTTATTTTAATTATGTTTGCTGTTTTGTTTAGCTCAATTTTAATTGCACAAGAAGAAACTTTTGTAAGTGATGATGAAGTAGTGAATAAAAAAGGTGTATCAATTTTACCGAAAGCAGGTGATTTTGCTCTTGGAATTGATGCAAGCCCTTTTATTAATCTTGTCGGAAATATGATCAGGATTAATGATTTTACGGGACCTTTTAATGATCCGAGTGCATTTAATTTTGTTGACGGCAGCAGCATTTATGCAAAATATTTTTTAACTGACAAAACAGCTGTCAGAGCAAGAATTGACATAATGAGCAGTTCACAAACGCTTTTTAATGCTGTTGATGATAATGATAATGATGATAATCCATATGCAACCGTTACAGACAAATGGGAACATAAAGAAAATGGAATAAATTTAGGTTTAGGTTATGAAATGAGAAGGGGAAAAGGTCGAGTTCAGGCTTTTTACGGAGGAGAACTTAATATTAGATTCGGAGGTAAATCTGAAGACATATATGAATACGGGAATTCAATGAATACTGATAATAATTTTCCTACAACTACATATGACTGGTATTCAGGACTTTCATATGATACAAGTAATAGAATAACGGATGAAAGAACAGATAGTGGTTTTGGAGTAGGAATGAGAGGTTTTGTGGGTATTGAATATTTTATTTTTCCAATGATATCAGTAGGAGGAGAATTTGGCTGGGGATTCAGTTATGATAAATCAGGAGAAGAAACAACAATTTCTGAAGTGTGGGATTTCGATGATGATGTAAAAGAAACTTCAGAAGTTAATACCGACGGTTCTAAAAATTTTAATCTCGGAAATGATAATATGGGTGGTAACATATTTATACTGATACATTTCTAAAGGGAATATACAAGAAAAAATTTAAAAAACCCGAGGCAATTATTTGTCTCGGGTTTTATTTTTAATTTTGTATGAAATTTATTTTAAAAGCATATGAATTCGAAACATATTGAAATTATTTCAGCAGAATTAGGGATTTTCGGTAAGCAAACGGAGAATACCGTGATGCTGTTGGCTGAAGGAGCAACTATTCCTTTTATCAGCAGATACAGAAAAGAAATGACAGGTAGTCTTGATGAAGTTTTAATCGCAAAAATTAAAGATATTTCTGAAAAGTTGGCTGAGTTGGAAAAAAGAAGAGAAAGTATCTTATCTGCTGTTGAAAAACAAGGAAAATTAACAGATGAACTAAAATTAAAGATTGAATCAACTTATGATCCGGTTGAACTCGAAGATTTTTACCTTCCTTATAAGCAAAAAAAGGAAACAAGAGCAATTAAAGCAAAAAAGAAAGGTTTAGAACCTCTTGCAAATATCATTTTTAAGCAAAATATCAATGATGTTGAATCCGAAGCTCTGAAATATCTGAATGATGATGTAGAAACTGTTGAGGATGCATTACAAGGAGCAAGAGATATTATAGCGGAAGAAATTAATGAAGACAAAAGAGCAAGAGATGCCGTAAGAAGAGAGTTTAATTATTCTGCAACGGTTAAATCAGCAGTTATAAAAACTAAAAAAGATGAAGCTTTAAAATTTAAAGATTATTTTGAGTTTGAAGAGTCTTTAAAAAAAATACCTTCTCATCGATTACTCGCTGTTTTCAGAGGAGTTAACGAAGGTTTTTTAAGAGTAAAAATTCATCCTGATGAAGATAAATGCATCGAAAAACTTGACGGAATTTTTGTTAAAGGAGATACTGAATCTGCTGAACAGGTTGAAATAACCATTGATGATACCTATAAACGTTTATTACTTCCGTCAATAGAAAATGAATACACAAAAATATCTAAAGAAAAAGCAGATTTGGAAGCCATCAAGGTATTTGCAGATAATTTAAGACAACTTCTTTTATCTCCGCCTCTCGGTGAGAAACGCATTTTGGCAATTGATCCGGCATACAGAACAGGATGTAAGATCGTTTGTCTTGACGAAAACGGGAATTTATTGCATAATGAAACAATATATCCGCACCCGCCGCAAAAAGAAACATTTCAGGCAGCTAAAAAAGTTGCATCACTCGTAAATTCTTATAATGTTGAAGTTATAGCTGTCGGTAACGGAACAGCAAGCAGAGAGACAGAACAATTTGTAAGACAAAAAGTCAGGTTTGACAGAGATATTAAAGTCTTTGTTGTAAGTGAAGATGGTGCATCTGTATATTCAGCATCAAAAGTTGCAAGAGATGAATTTCCTGATTATGATGTTACTGTCAGAGGAGCGGTTTCAATAGGCAGAAGACTCGCAGATCCTTTGGCAGAACTTGTAAAGATTGATCCTAAATCAATAGGAGTAGGACAGTATCAGCATGATGTTGATCAAAAAGAACTACAGAAAAGTTTGGATACAGTTGTTGAAAGTTGCGTAAATGCTGTAGGTATTGATATTAATACAGCAAGTAAACAATTATTGACATATGTTTCAGGTCTTGGAGAACAATTGGCACAAAATATTATTGATTACAGAAAAGAAAAAGGAGCATTTAAATCCAGAAAAGAATTTTCAAAAGTTAAACGTCTCGGAGATAAAGCTTTTGAACAATGTGCCGGTTTTTTAAGAATAAGAGATGCAGCAAATCCGCTTGATAATTCTGCCGTTCATCCTGAATCATACAGTATAGTTGAAAAAATGGCAAAGGATAATAACGTTGAGATTAATGATATTATCAAATTGCCTGAAATAAGAAAAAAAATTAACCTTAAAGATTATGTGAGTGATACTGTTGGTCTTCCGACCTTGACAGACATTATAAAAGAACTTGAAAAACCCGGAAGAGATCCGCGTAAACAAGCAAAAGTTTTTGAGTTTTCAAAAGATGTTTTTACTGTTGATGATTTGAATGTAGGTATGGTATTGCCCGGAATTGTTACAAATATTACAAATTTCGGAGCTTTTGTCGATGTAGGTGTAAAACAAGACGGTTTGGTGCATATATCTAATTTAAAAGATGCATATGTAAAAAATCCTGCAGATGTTGTTAAATTGCATCAACATGTTAAGGTAAAAGTAATCAGCATTGATATGGTCAGAAAAAGAATTGGATTAAGCATGAAAGATGCAGAATAAAGAAGACTTTTGAACATCCGCAGGATTTCAAAACGTCTGATAACAATGCAACAACGTAATAATGCAACACATAACAATATATTACAACGATCGAAAAATCATCCTATGGGAAAGAACACCCAAAACAGAAGATAAAATTGATAATTTGGAAGTTGACGAACTTTTTATTCATACATGTAATGATCGGATGGGCACTATATTGAATACTTTTTTTGATAATAAAGGAATCAGTGAAATTAGTTTTGAACATCATAAATTTGAGAAATTATTCAATGATTTTAAGTCTCATTTTAAATATATTGAAGCAGCCGGAGGTTTAGTGAAAAATAAAAAAGATGAACTTCTGATTATACATCGATTGGGAGTGCCGGATCTTCCTAAAGGAAAAATTGATCAGGGAGAAAGTCCTGAAGAAGCTGCAATCAGAGAAGTTGAAGAAGAATGTGGTATCAGTGATTTAGAAATAATTAGTGAAGCCGAATCTTCTTATCATATTTATTTTCAAAATAATAAAAGGATTTTAAAGAAAACGTTTTGGTTTCATATGAAATATACCGGAAATGAAAAGCTTATTCCGCAAGTTGAAGAAAATATTATTGATGTTGAATGGTGTGATGTAAAAAAGTTACCGGAATTTAAAATGAAAACATATCAAAGTTTAAGGAAATATTTTATCAACTAATTTATTAAAACTCACTAAATCTTCTTCAATCTGGTTATCAAATTTCTGAAATTTTAAAAAATAAAACTAATTTTGTCGAAATTAATAATAATTTGAATTTACCGTATTTCATAGCAAAAAGGTTGTCTTTCTCTAAAAAGGCTAAGAAAGAATTGTCTAATTCAGTTTTAAAAATTGCAATAAGCGTGGTTGCTGTTGGTATGGCTGTTATGATTATTACAATTTCGGTTGTTACAGGTTTTAAAAAGGAGATTTATAAAAAAATTGTAGGTTTTCAAGCACATATTTCTATAAAGAACAGAGATATAAACGAAACATTTGAAACCGAACCGATAAATAAAGATCAAATATTTTATCCCGGTATAACTTCAAAAAAGGGAATTGAGCACATTCAAATTTTTGCAACAAAGCCCGGAATCATCAAAGCAGAAACGGAAGTTCACGGTATCATTCTGAAAGGAGCGGGGAGTGATTATAATTGGGATTTCATAAAGCAAAACCTTGTTGAAGGAAACATTCCGGATGTGGAGTCTGATAAAAAAACTAAAGAGATATTAATTTCAGAGAAAACGGCAAATATATTAGAGTATAAATTGGATGATAAAATTGATATATATTTTATTCAAAATCCGCCGAAAGCAAGAAGGTTTATTATTTCCGGCACTTATAAAACCGGAATGGAAGAGCTTGATAAAGCAATTGCTTTTTGTGACATAAGGCATATTCAAAGTATTAATGATTGGGATGAAGATCAGGTAAGCGGATTTGAGATACTGATAAATGATCTTGATAAAACGGAAGATCTGACAGCTATTGTTGAAGATGAGGTTTCGGGTATTATTGATGAAGACGGAACTATGCTTGAAGTGAGTAATTTTATGAGAGATAATACTTTTATTGTTCAATGGTTAAGGCTGTCAGATACAAATGTTTATGTAATTCTTACTTTAATGATTATTGTTGCGGTATTAAGCATGATTGCTGCTTTGCTTGTGATTATTTTAGAACGAACAAATATGATTGGTATTTTGAAATCAATGGGAGCTGACAACAAAAAAATTATATTAGTATTTATTTATCATGGTTCTTATTTAATCGCAAAAGGAATGATTTTCGGTAATATTATTGGAATAGGCTTATTACTTATTCAAAAATATTTTAAACTTATCCCTTTAGATCCTAAATCATATTATGTTGACAGTGTTCCGGTTATTTTTAACCTGCCTGATATTTTATTATTAAATGTCGGCACTTTAATTATCAGTACAGTGGTATTAATACTGCCGGCATTAATGATTGCAAAGATCAATCCTGCAAAAACTATTAATTTTAAGTAATCGGATGAATTTTGATGATTTTATAAATAAGCTGAATATAGAATTTAATAAAGAATTACCCGGTTTCAATTCTCATATCAAACTTGCACCGAAAAGCAGAGGGAAACTGATTGAAACCGGAATAAATGAAGATGCAAAGAAATGTGCAGTACTAATTCTTTTATATCCCGATAAAGGCAGCATTTTTATACCCTTCATTAAAAGAGTGAATGACGGTAGTATGCATTCAGGGCAAATTGCTTTTCCCGGAGGTAAATTTGAGTCGAAAGATAAAGATATGAAATCAACTGCTTTAAGAGAAACTGAAGAAGAAATAGGAGTAGATCATATTAAAGTGGAAGTACTTAAAGAATTAACTCCCTTGTATATTCCTGTAAGCAATTATATAGTTCAGCCGGTTGTAGGTATTGTAAAACAAAAACCGGTTTTTGTAAAAAATAAAAATGAAGTTGATTCAATTTTCAGTGTTAATATTAATGAATTAACTGAGGCATATGTTGTTTGTAAGAAATTTACAGTTCGTAATACAAATATAACTGCACCCTTTTTTATTTTAAAAGAAACTGAAATATGGGGAGCAACAGCAATGATTTTAAATGAATTTATTGATATACTCAAGAATATCTTTAACAATGAAAACAATATTTAAGATTCCCGACAAAGTTTTTTTTTGAACAATTAAAAAAACTATATAATTAATATTTCATCAGCTTTCAAATGGGAAAAAACAAACATAAAAGATTTGAAGAATGCCAAACGTTCTCTCATTTATTTCAACCTTCCGCACAAGAAATGTTTGAAAAAGATTTTTATTTAAAAGGAAAATGGAACACAGAATTCTTTAAAAACGATAACCCGATAATACTTGAAGTAGCTTGCGGAAAAGGTGAATATACAACCGGCCTTGCCGATAGAAATCCGGAAAAAAACTATATAGGTATCGACATTAAAGGTGCCAGATTGTGGAAAGGCAGCAAGACAGTACAGGAAGAAGGAATGAAAAACGTTGCTTTTATAAGAAACAAAGTTGAATTTTTAAGATCTTTTTTTTCCGAAAAAGAAATCAGTGAAATATGGATAACTTTTCCTGATCCGCAGAAGAGGAAACTTAAAAAAAGATTGACATCAGCAAGATTCCTTGAAATATATTCAAATATCCTTAAATCCGACGGAATTATTCATTTAAAGACTGATTCTGTTTTAATGTATGAGTTTACAAACAAAATAATTAAGACAAATAAGTTGAACCTTATATATTCAACCGATAATTTATATAATACCGATCAAGA
>JAUVIG010000168.1 GCA_030592825.1 Chlorobiota bacterium
GATGCAAATTAATTATTAGAGGTTACCTTATGTATAAGCCTCAAAAACTTATGCTGTTTTTGTAATTATTCACAAATTAAAATAAAAATTAAAGCCCTTAATTCACTAATAGGGCTTTTTTGATATGTAAAACTTGACTTTTTCATTTAATTTTTGTATATTAACAATAAAAATAAAGTTTAGAAAAATATAACTTTTTTTACGAATGGTTATTGTAGGAATATTAAAAATACTGAGTTTTAAAAATATTATAAAATAATAATTTAAATAAAATCATATGAAATACGATTATTTTTGCCCGACTTGTTCTTCTCCCATAAATGTCAATAATAATATTGTATTAACTATTCAAAGATCAAACGGAGATTCAGGAATAATTTTTTAGATACTGTCCTCGGCAGTTATTCAAAAGTAAAACACTCTTCTTTGAAAATAGATGAAGGAGAAATTGTTAAGATATTTTGCCCTGTTTGTCACAAAGACCTGCTCTGTTTACCTGATAAAAGTTTAGCAAGATTAATAATGAAAGATAGTGAAGGAGAAAATCTGACTGTTTTGTTTTCAGTAAAATACGGAGAAGAATCAACTTACATAGTAAAAGATGAAAAAGTTGAAGAAAAATACGGTAAGCACCGACAAGATATTAATTTTGAAACTCTTTCATTTTGTAAATAAACAAAGTGTCTTGCAACTTTTTAATTTTTATTATTTGTTTTGCTGATATTCAGCATTGGCGGATTATTTATTCTTGAAAAAAAATATATAATTTATAATGCTTGCATAAATCATGGCAATGCCCACTCCTAAATAAATTGGGAATATTGAATATTTTGGTATAAACTCAAGATTTCTCAATAATGTACCGAATCCTATCATCAGAATAATTAAAATATAGAATTTCAGTGAATGAAAAGCAAATACACTTACTTTATTATTTTTCATATTCATTATTCTGTTAATATTTTCATGCGTTGCTTTAATGAAAAGAAATCTTGTTTTAACAAAAGCTAAAATAAACCCTGCAATAACAGATATAATTGCTTGTGTTACAGTAAAATCCGGAAACCAAGATAATGCTCTGTTAATAAGCATAAAACCTACAAATATCCAAATAACTCCTGTTATAAAGACTAAAACTATTTTTTTAACTTTAAACATTTGTAAAGTCTAATGTAATATCTAAAACTTGCAATGAAAAGTCCGGAACCAATACCTTAATAATTTTTACTGACTTTCGGCATCTTCTTTTTGGAACAAATGTATTTAGATTATTTAATTGCTTCAAGATTTTTTTTTCTTCTTGCTGCCAAAATCAAATTGTAATTGTTTTCGGCATAAACAAATGCTGTTTCTTTTCCTGTTCCGCTTGACGCGCCTGTAATTAATACTGTTTTCATTTTTATTTGTTTTTATTATTGTAAATGAATATTCATTCACAAAAACACAACTAAATATTTAAATAAAAAAATTATCTTTGTGAAAATTAACCGGAATAATACCATGACAAATAAATTCATGAATTATTGAGGTTAAATTTTTTTTGATATATTTTGAATGAAAATCTTAATACTTTGCACCGGCAATTCATGCAGGAGTCAAATGGCGAAAGGTATATTAAAATCTTTTGACAAAAAACTTCAAGTGTTTTCAGCCGGAACAAAACCCGAAAAAAATGTTAGTCCTTTTGCAGTTCTTGTAATGAATGAGATTGGTATTGATATAATTAACAGCTATCCGAAAAATGTCAATAAATTTGTAAATGAAAATTTTGAATATGTTATAACTGTTTGCAATAATGCACGAGAAATTTGTCCCGTTTTCATCGGAGAGGTAAAGTTTTTTGAGCATATCGGATTCGATGATCCCTATGAGGCTATCGGAACAGAAGATGAAATTTTGTCAGAATATCGAAGAATTAGAGATGAAATTTTTACAAAATTTGAACAATTTTATGAAAGTTTATTTAATTAAAAACTAATGAAATCAATTAAGCCTCAATATTTTTTATTTGTTGCTTTGTTTATAGGAATTCTTACACCTTCGTTATTCACTGACGGAATGTTTATGGACGGAACGATATATGCAGTTATTTCTCGAAATTTGGCAGAGGGGAACGGAACATTTTGGAATTTATATTTTTCTGATACAGTTTTTCCTGTTTTTAGTGAACATCCGCCACTTGCACTATAGTTAGGTTCTTTAGGTTTTCATGTTTTTGGTGATAATATTTTCCCGGAAAGGTTCTATTCTTTGTTAACAGGTTTATTAGCTGCCCTTCTAATTATATTAATTCAAAAAAGCTTTATTAAAAATAAAATAAATGACCTTTCAATATTAACTCTTTTTATTTGGCTGTCATTTTCACTTGTAAGATGGACATATGCAAACAATTTGTTAGAAAATACGATGACTGTATTTGTTCTGTTGTCTGCATTTTTTATTTTAACAAGTTTTAAAAGAAGTCGTGTATTAATGCTTTTTATTTCCGGTATTTTTTTGTTCTTCGCTTTTTTAAGTAAAGGATTTCCGGCATTATTTATTTGGTCAATAATATTTTTTTATTGGCTGGTTTATAAGGAAATTTCTTTTATCAGAGTTATTATTGATACATTTTTGCTTATTTTATTTACAGTTTTACCTTTAATAGTAATATCTCAATTGTCTGAAGATGCAACAGAAAGTTTATTAAGGTATTTTAATAAACAAGTAGTTGGAAGCATTGAAAGTGTAAAAACTGTAAACAGCAGATTGTATATAATAGAAGCCATGTTAAATGAAATGATTATACCTTTTATTGTAGTTGTTGCTTTGATAATATTTGCAAAAATAAAAAGGATTAAGATTAGTATTGATAAGCAAGATATTAAAAACAGCCTTTTCTTTTTTCTTATATCATTGTCAGGAATTTTACCTATTATGATAAGTATGAAACAAAGAAGTTTTTATATTCTTCCGGCACTTCCTTTTTTGGCAATATCAATTTCTTATTTAATAAAAAATATCATTGATACTTTTCCCGGCATTATAAAGTTTTTTAATAATAAATTTTGGATACCACTGTCATACGGTTTGTTTGGAATAAGCATAGTTATGATATTTGTTTTTTCAGGAAAACCGGGCAGAGATTTTGATAAATTGTCAGATGTTTATAAAATTACAGAAGAAATCCCTGAAAACGAACATGTTACGATTTGTAATAAAATGAATTCTGATTGGTCTTTACATGCATATATGCAAAGATACGGAAAAATAAGTTTAACAGTTAATGACAGCAACAGGTATTTTATAAGTGAAAATCATTGTTTATCTGATACAAGTAAATCTTATAAAGATGTTGGCTTAAACCTAAAGAAATATACCTTATATAAAAGACAGAATAAGTGAATAAGCAATTAATTAAAACAGCGGTAGTTATTCTTAATTGGAACGGTGAAAAGTTTTTAAAACAATTTTTACCGGCATTAATCAAATATACAAAAAGCCCTGAAAACGAAATTATTATTGCAGATAACGGATCAAATGATAATTCCGTAAAATTTTTAAAAGATAATTATCCGGAAATCAGGCTTATTCTGTTTGAAAAAAATTATGGATTTACAGGAGGATATAACAAAGCTTTAAGACAAATTAATGCCGAATATTTTGTATTATTAAACTCTGATGTAGAAATTACGGAAAATTGGATTGAACCGATTATCTCTTTAATGGATGAAGATGATTCTATTGCTGTTGCAATGCCGAAGATAAAATCTTTTGAAAAGCAATCTTGTTTTGAATATGCCGGAGCATCCGGAGGATATATTGATAAGTTTGGTTATCCCTTTTGCAGAGGTCGTATAATAGGAACATTGGAAGAAGATTCAGACCAATATAACAGCATAACTGATATCTTCTGGGCAAGCGGTGCTGCAATGTTTATCAGAGCAGATTTGTATAAAAAGGCAGGAGGATTGGATAATGATTTTTTTGCTCACATGGAAGAAATTGATTTATGCTGGCGTCTGAAAAACATGGGATACAGAATTGTAATAAATCCTAAAAGTATTGTATATCACGTAGGTGGAGGAACATTGCCGAATAACAGTCCGAGGAAGATATATTTTAATTACAGAAATAATTTATTTCTGCTTTTAAAGAATTTACCTGCAAATAAAATAATACCGATTATTTTTTCTCGTTTAATTCTTGACGGATTCTCATGTATTATTTATCTTGCAACTTTTAAATTTGGTTTCTTTTTTGCTGTGATAAAAGCACATTTCAGTTTTTGTTTTAATATTAAAAAAACTTTAAAAAAGAGAAACAAGAAAATTGTAAGAAACAGGAAACATAAGGAAATTTTTAATAAAAGTATTGTTATTATTTATTTCCTTAAAAAAATAAAAACGTTCAATAAATTAAATTTTAAACTCGAAAAATAAAAAAAGTGTCAGACAGTATTGTAATTATTCCAACATATAACGAAAAAGAAAATATTCAATGGATTATACGAAAAGTGTTTTCATTTGAAAAAGATTTTCATATTCTTATTGTTGATGACGGTTCACCGGACGGGACAGCTCAAATTGTAAAAAAATTACAAGAAGAGTTTCAAGAAAAGTTACATATGATTGAACGTTCCGGAAAGTTAGGATTAGGAACAGCTTACATTACCGGCTTTCATTGGTGCATTGAGAAAAAATACAACTTCATTTTCGAAATGGATGCTGATTTTTCACATCCGCCTCAAGATTTGTTGAATTTATATGATGCATGCAAAAAGAAAGGTGCTGATGTAGCTGTAGGCTCACGATATATTAATGGAATAAGTGTGGTTAATTGGCCCTTGGGACGAATTTTAATGTCTTATTATGCATCAATGTATGTTCGTACAATTCTCGGCATGAAAGTTAAAGACACTACTGCCGGTTTTGTTTGCTACAAAAGAGAAGTGTTAGAAAATATAGGTATTGATAATATTAAAATGAAGGGATACGGTTTTCAGATAGAAATGAAATACCGATCATGGAAGTTGGGTTATAAGATCAAAGAAGTTCCCATCATATTCACCGACCGCACCGAAGGCAGTTCAAAAATGAGCGGCGGTATCTTCAGCGAAGCTTTTTGGGGTGTACTTAAACTTCGTTTTAATGCAGGTAAAATAAAAAAGGGAAAGTAAGTAATAGAGAATATTCGTCATTGTGTATTTAAATGTTGACAATTATTTGAGAAAACCGGATATGAGCTTAATTAAAAAAACTTTACTTGATATTCGATTCTGGATTATTTTATTTTTTGTAATAAGACTAATTGGTATAACAAATCCACCTTTAGAAGTTGCTCATAATTGGCGGCAAACTACTGTAACCATGGCAGCAAGAAATTTTCTCGAAGTTGACAATAATATTTTATATCCAAGGATTGATTTTGCGGGAGAAAAAACAGGCATAACAGGAATGGAATTTCCTCTTTTGAATTATTTAATTTACTTAGTGTCAGAAATTTTTGGGTATGAGCATTGGTACGGACGATTAATAAATTTATTTTTTTCAAGTTTTGGGCTGTTTTTCTTTTTCAAATTGATAAAGAAGTATTTTAATAAAAATATTGCTTTTAGTTCTGCCTTGGTTTTACTTTTTTCAATTTGGTTTGCTTATTCACGAAAAATTATGCCGGATACTTTTGCTATGTCTTTTATTTTGTCAGGTATTTATTTTGGAACGAATTATTTTGATGAAGAAAAAAAGAAATCTGACAGATTAATTAACTTAGTGTTATTTATAATATTAACAGCATTAGGTTCTTTATCAAAATTGCCCTCTGCTTATTTGTTAGTTGTTTTTATATTATTCTTCCTGAAAAAAAAGATTTTACTCAAACGTAAGATTATTTTTGCAATTGCTGCCACATTAAGTATTTTACCTGCAATATTATGGTATTTCTATTGGGTTCCTTACTTAGTAGAAACCTATGGATTTTGGCATTTCTTTATGGGTAAAAGTTTTAGTCAAGGAATACATGAAATAGCTGCAAACTTAAATCAGACTTTACTAAGATTTTATGATACTGCATTAAAATATATTGGTTTCATAATTTTTTTGTTTGGATTGGTTCATGCTGTCATAAAAAAGCAAAGATTATTAATATTTGTTTTTATATTGGGCTTTATAGGTTTTCTGGTGATTATATTTAAAGCGGGTTATACTTTTACACATCATTCATATTATATTATTCCGTTTGTTCCTGTTATGGCACTTATAACCGGATATGGTATTATGCAGTTTAAAAATAAAAAGCTTGTACTTTTATTATTACTTGCTGTCGGTTTTGAAGGAATATTAAATCAACAACACGATTTTAGAATCCATGATAAGGAACTGGCTTTACTAAATTTAGAAGAAGATTTGAATAAAGTATCAATAAGCAGTAATTTAATTTTGATTAATAGTGGTAATTATCCTACGCCAATGTATTTTGCTCACAGAAAAGGTTGGATTAACAGTAACGAAAAAATAAAAGATGATAATTATTTGCAAAATTTAAGAGCTAAAGGACTAAAGTATATTATCATATTGAAGAAAACATTTGGTACGTATATGGAAATGAATTTACCAATTGTATTAGATAATGACAATTATTGTATTTATAAACTCTAAAATTTTTTCCAATAATGCCTTCACATAATTTAAGTCTTTGTGCAAAAATGAAAGTTTATATCCTTAAAAATACAGCTATAAATTTTTTTTCAATATTTCTCTTAAGTTTAATATCAACTTCATTATTTTCTCAAGAAAATGAGTTTACATTAATTAATACAATATCTCACACACCTGTAAAAAATCAAGCAATAAGCGGTACATGTTGGAGTTTTGCCACAAGTTCATTTATTGAAAGTGAAGTTAAAAGAATAAGTAATCTTGACATAGATTTATCAGAAATGTTTACCGTAAGACATATCTATAAAGAAAAAATTATTACTCATGCTCGAATGCAAGGCTATAATTTTTTGACTGAAGGAGGACAGTCGCATAATGTTTTTTTTGTATTGAAACATTTCGGAGCTGTACCGGAAAGTGTATATTCGGGATTAGAATCGGGTAAAATTATGCATAATCAAATACAATTAGCAGCAGCAGTAGAGTCTATGATGAGTGATACTTTGAAAAAATATACAAAAGGAATAGTGCCGAACTTATATTCTGAAACAGATTCAATTTTATCATTATATTTAGGAAATTTGCCTGAAGACTTCATTTACAATTCAAAGAAATACACTCCCGAAAATTTTAAAAAAGAAGTTCTAAAAATAAATACCGGTGACTATATTGAACTGACATCATATTCTCATAATCCTTATTATAAGGGTTTTATTCTCAAAGACAAGTTTAATTGGGCAATGAATACATATTATAATCTTCCTTTGGAAGAATTTATGCAAGTTGTTGATAATGCATTAAGCTCCGGATTTTCTGTTTGTTGGAACGGTGATGTCAGCGAGAAAGGATTTGATTTTTACAGAGGTATGGCAGAAATAACAGATAATAATATTGAAACAAATGCAAAAGGAAGACAAGAATTATACGATAATCAAAAAACTACGGTTGACCATTTGATGCATATTGTCGGAACTGCTAAAAACAGTAAAGGAGAGGAGTATTTTTACGTTAAGAATTCATGGGGAAAAGATAATCTTCGTAAAGGTTATTTGTTTATGTCAAGAGATTATTTTATTTTGAAAACTGTTTCGGTATGTGTTCATAAAGATGCAATACCAAAAGAAATACTTCCAAAAATTAAATTAGTTCAAAATTAAAGTATTCGTCTGACC
>JAUVIG010000567.1 GCA_030592825.1 Chlorobiota bacterium
GTGCGATACATATCCCGGAAGCATTCCCAAACAGTTTCAACAGTACACTTGTCATAAGTGTATGCTTTACCAATGTATGCACCACTTGCAATGTCCATAGCAAAGTATCCGCTAACCCATTTATCATCACCCTTGCGGGGAAGAGTTCTGTCATCCATTGAAACCATCGAATTTGCAAATTCGGGGAGGTTCCTGCGAACAAAAGGAGTGTTTTGCATAGTATAATCAGAAGACGATTTACGCAGCTTGTCAACTTTACGCTGATTGTCCGGGTTATGAATATAATTATGTATAGTAGCAATGCTGATAAGGATAGGTTTACCGGATTTGTAAAATTCCTTTTGGTTGAACAATTCGCCGGTTGCTTTGTCAATCAACATCAATTTTTTATTATGAAACTGAGCGTACATTTCGAGTACCCGCTCAGCAAAAGGATTGTTTTCCATTGCGTAAAGTGAAAGTATAAGCCTTTCAAGGTTTTCATTAACCTTACGACTACTTTGGTTCCCGAAATTTTTATGGATAAGGCATTTATAACCTTCCGTTTTGAATTCTTTGACTTTTTGCTTTAACCTGACGTAGTTTGATGGTAATGTGATATATTTATATTGATCTTCCTGTTGTAATGTATTTATTATTTTTGATAGCTGCTGCCAAATGCCGCCTTGGTTGCCGCCTGCTGTTTTCCTGCGTGCAGACATATTATTATACACATTATGCAAAGCTTTCAGAAACATTGCATTCATTGTATATTCTCTCACAGTTTTATCTTCGAGAGTACAACCGTTTTCAAGCAGATAAGTACTGTAATATTCTTTAGCGGCAATATCAGCAACGAGATGTTTGCGAAAGAAGCGATATTTCTCAATTTTGCGGGGATCACCAATTTTTTTAATTATTTTTTGTTTAAATCTGTCGGGGATACTTGCGTATTCAATTAGAGCAGGGTAATTATTACATGCTCTTCGTTTGCGATTTATTTTATCACGACGTAAGAGAGCTTTATAATTCATTTCAGAGAGAATACCTTTATCTATTAGCCAACCGGCTTCAATACATAATATTTCATTATTGTAATATTCAATCATCTTTTTATTAGTTTTGCGGTTTTCTTATTTAATCTCAATGCTTATGAAAAATAAATTTTACATTAAATTGCAGATGCTTGGCTATGGCGTTGACGAGAAGCCCGCCCAAGATAAAACCAACGCACTAAAGGATTTTTGCAAAGCTCTTCGTGTGAAGGCTCACAAACACGAATTCTTTCAGGACACTTTTTACGTGATGCTTCCTGAAAAGGAGTATGATGCTTGTTTAATAATGAATGCTTTTGAGGCTTACTGTTATTTTCACAACATTGCTCACCGGATTTCTTTTGAAAAGGTAACTGTTCCATTGTCTGAATTTTTAAAGAGGTTAAAAAACGAGGGTACTTAGTATTTTCTATTTTATTGGTTCCCTGTCTCATATTTCTGATTTTAGTTTATTGATTTCGCCGTATCTGATAATAATGTCAAGTATGTCCTTTCTCATTTTTCTATTACCACTTAATATCTGATTAATGTAGTTCGTTGAACAGCCGATTACCTTAGCTATTCGTAGCACATCACCTTTTATTAATAGTTCTTTATATTGCTTGTTTTGAGGGTAGGAATAGATATATTCCTTTTTTTTCTTGACTTTTGTGTTCATTTAATATAATTTTGGTATTTATTTGGTTACAAAGATATACAGATAATCTGAAATGTCAAGTGTTTTTTCAGATATTTTTAATTTATTTTTATTTATATGGAGAAATCAATTATTAATCAACGCTTTATCAAGGCATTTAATTTTCTTTATGATTCAAAAAGAATAAAGAAAAAGTCTAAATTTGCCTATGATATTGGTGTTTCTCCTCAAATTCTTTCAGAAATACTTGGCGAAAGAATGAATGTTAATCTGAATGCTATTCAATTTATCTGTAAAGAATACAATGTTAATTATGATTATATTTTTGAAGGTCAAGGATCAATTATACATAAACAATATACACAATCGGATAATCCTATTATAGTAGAAGAACCGGAAATAGCCGCTTATTCGGATAAAGAAACTTTATTACTTAAAATGCTAAAAGAAAAAGAGCAACGAATCGAAGACTTAAATATACGGATTGGAAAACAACATAATATTATTGAAAATTTAAAAAATGATGTTAAGCCTGCAAAATAATTAAACAATTAAAATCAAATTGTTTCAAAAACACACACACAATTTCACATTTTAAACCATAACCCCCTATATATAATAGGTATAACTTTGATTTAACTTGTTTTTTTGGTGTAGTTTGGTCACTTATAACCCCGTATATCAATTTATAGACCATTTTTAGTGTAGTTTGGTTCGCCTCGTAGTTGTTATTTCACTGTTTTTGTATCCCCAACTGTATCCCCAACTGTATCCCCAACCCAAATATTGCCATTTTAAACCATCCAAAATATCAGGCATAAAAAAAGGCACCATAGGCACCGTATCCTTTATATAGTTAATCACACAGTAATTATACTTATCGTGCAACCACCGCCACCAAACACCGCTTAAATAGTAGTGTAATTATACTTAACAGCACAATTCGTTTTTAAGGCAAATTTGTAAGTGTTTGTTTTTCAGGCAAAATTGGGGTTGGGCTTGGTACAGTTTGTTTTTTAGCCCTTATA
>JAUVIG010000111.1 GCA_030592825.1 Chlorobiota bacterium
AAGTGATTAGAAATAAATTTATTCACGTATTTATCATAATACTAATTAAGTCACCCCATGACTTGCGGATTATAGGTTAAACTTTTGAATTAATGTAATTTTAAAATCAGTAGTTTAGATTTTTACTATATTTGCAACTGAAATAAAGTTCAAATTAAATTAAATGATGACTGAAGATTTCAAAACATCCAAAAACAGATCATTTTGGCAAAGACCTGAAGGGAAATTAGGTGCATTGGTAATAGTTGCCGGAATAGTTTTAATTGTAATTTACCATGTTCCGATTTTTGCCTTTGTAATTGGTTTACTGCAAAGTACTATAACTACAATTGCTTTGGGAGCTGTTGTTTTGGTGTTACTTTATATCATATTTGATAAAAGAGCAAGAAATCTTGTATGGTATATGTACAAAAGTATAATGCGTTGGATCACTAAATTGTTCGTTCAAATTGATCCTGTAAAAATATTGGAAAGTTATGTTGATTACCTTAAAAAGAATATGAGACAAATGAATACTCATATTTCAAAATTAAAAGGTCAGATTTCTCAATTGAAAACAACGATGGTTAAAAATAAAAGAGAAATGGAGCATAGCTTAAAACTGGCAGAACAAGCAAAAAAACAAGACAAAAAAGAATTACTGACAATTAATACCAGACAGTACGGAAGGTTGAAAGAATCAAATGTAAGATATGAGCAACTGTTAAATAAAATGCAGATTTTGTATAAAGTTCTGAATAAAATTCATATAAATTCAGGTTATTTGATTCAAGACACAGAGAATGATGTCAGACTGAGGAAGCAAGAATTAAAGGCAATAAAAGCCGGTCATACTGCAATGAAAAGAGCTGTAAATATCATTCAAGGAGATCCTGATAAAAAAATGATGTTTGATATGGCAACTGAATCTGTAATTGAAGATATTCATAATAAGATTGGAGAAATGGAACGATTTATAGATATATCCGGAAGTTTCATCGACAGTATTGACTTGCAGAACGGAGTGTATGAACAAGAAGGTTTGGAATTATTAGAAAAGTTAGAAAAGGAAGGTGCTTCATTTTTATTGGGAGACCCCAAAACAGAAGATATTGATAAATTAGATGTTGAAGAGGAAGAAATTGAAAATATTTCTGACTATTCAACATTGTTTGATTAGAAAGGTATATTATTTGGTTCTACTGTTTTTTACCGGATAATTAATCATTTTATGAATATCGTTATATATTTAAATGTAAAAGTTTACATAGTATTAATGTTTTTATTTTATTATTGCATTTAAGCATTTATCAATGTTCCGCTAAATTCGTGGGAGAACCATATATTTGTTAGCAGAACTGCATATAATATCAATTTAGTATATGAAAAAAAGAGCGAAAATAACACCGTTTGCAAAGATTGTAATTGCCGGAATAATTTTTCTCGGTGTAAGATATTTATATTTAAACAGAGATGAGATTGCTTCCGGTGATTTTTTTAATTTTAATGATACAACAAAAGTTGTTAAAGATAATAGAGATACCACTTCTGCGAAAGATACTGCTGTGATTACTGAAACCTTCAAAAGTATATCAAAAGATTCAATTCAGACAGCTGAAGATACTTTAACCATTAGTGTTGAAAAAACTGAAGATATTTTGATTTTAAAATCAAAAGACTTTTCAATTAATATTCTTTTAAATGACTCTGTTCATGTATATGATACGATTTTCTTTAAACTATCTGATGATAAAAATATAGTTGGCAGAATAATAATAAAATAAATAAATAAATGGAAAAAGAAATTAAATCTGAAAAAGCATTAAATCCAAAGATACTTGAAACTTTGCACAATGCTGTGAATAAAGCAAATCTTCCCGGTGAAGATTATTATGAATTAACAAAGGCTGTTGAAGCAATGGGCAATATTAATCTGAGTGATGATGATAAACTAAGATCAGCGATTGCTGCATTATCTACAAAAGGGCTGACTGTTGAAAAAGTTATAGATAGTGCAACATACTATCTGGAAGTTTTGGAGAATGAAAAACGAAAATTTTATACAGCTTTTGAAAATAAAATTAAAGGAAGTATTAATGCAGATAAAAAAAGAATTACTCAACTGAAAGATGCAATTGATGAAAAAAATGCAAAAATTTCCGAGCTTAAGAATGTAATTGAAGACAGTAAAAAAAAGATAACAGAATTAGAAGATGAGATATTGAAATCTGATGAGAAAGTTGCAGGAATAGAAGAAAGTTTCCTCTATACTTATGAACATGTCATCAATAAAATTAAAAAAGACATTGAAAATGTGAAGAATTTGTAGCTTTTATCACATTCTTTGAAATTATTATTTTGAAAGTACTAAAAAATAAATATATCATGCGTACAGTTAATAACTACACTTTGCCATTTTTGATACAAACTTATTATTAATAAAAAAGGCTGCATTAAGGCAGCCTTTTTAAGTATTTGCATCATTGTTTATATTATTAATTATAACTTAAAGTATAATAAAATGAAACACATTATTTCTTTAATTGTTTTGCTTATTTTATCCGTAAATCTTATCGGACAAGAATGGATACCTTATCTTCCGAATAAAGACAGAAGTGAGTACACATTATATGATTACCAAAAAGCATTTTCAGAATATTGGAAAAAATATGATGTAGTAAACGGAAAGTATGTTGATGAAAATGGAATTACTCAAAAAGCATACGGATGGAAACAATTTAAGCGATGGGAACATTTTTGGGAAACAAGAGTTAATAAAAAAACAGGCAGATTTCAAAAAGAAGAAATGCGAAGTGCTTATAAAGAATATTTAAAACAAATTTCAGGGAATTCTAAAGATGCAACTTGGGTTTCTTTAGGGCCGAATTCTTCAGACGGAGGTTATGCAGGTATTGGAAGATTAAATATTATTGCTTTTCATCCGAGTGATGCTGGTACCTTTTGGGTTGGTGCACCTTCCGGAGGTTTATGGGTAACTGCAACCGGCTGAAATGATTGGCTGCCGTTAACTGAGAATATAGAAGTTCAAGGTATAAGCGCAATAATTATACCCTCTGATTATGAGACTTCAACAACTATCTATATCGGAACAGGCGACAGAGATGCTTTTGATAATAACAGTATTGGCGTTTTAAAATCTACAGATGCCGGACAGACTTGGAATTCTACCGGCTTATCATTTGATCCGAGTGATGCTGAAGTTGTAAACTTTATGCTTATACATCCTTCTGATGATAATATTATTTATGCTGCAACATCTGCAGGTATATATAAAACAATTGATGCCGGTGTAAATTGGACACTTCAAAGCAATAACGAGTTTATTGATGTAGAATTTCACCCGACTAATCCTGCAATGATATACGGTTCAACAAGAAACGGAAAAATATACAGAACATCTGATAACGGCGATAATTGGGTTGAAATTTTTCAATCTGCAACAGGTAACAGAATCGAATTAGCTGTAAGTAATAATGCTCCGGATAGGTTGTATATAATAGCAGCTAATAGTGCAAACGGTTTGGAAGGAATTTATCGTTCAGATGATTATGGTGAAAATATTTCATTAATATTTAACAGCTTATCATTGTTGAATTGGGAGGCAGACGGTAGCGGCACTAACAACGGTCAGGGCTGGTATGACTTATCATTAGCCGCAGATCCAAATGATGCAGATGTTTTATATTGTGGTGGTGTTAATACTTGGAAATCTGTTGACGGCGGGTATAGTTGGAATATAAGTAATCATTGGTGGGGTGATGGTGGTGTTCAAGCTGTTCATGCAGATAAACATTTTATGAAATTTCGTCTCGCAACTTCTGAACTGTTTGAATGTAATGACGGCGGAGTTTATAAAACAAGTGACGGAATTACATGGCCGGATATTTCAAATTCATTAGTTATCAGTCAAATTTATGGTTTAAGTACAGCTCAGACGACACCGGATGTTACAATAATCGGATTACAAGATAACGGAACAAAACTTCGAAATGATAATAATTGGTCTGATGTTCTCGGAGGTGACGGTATGAAATGCATTGTAGATCATGAAATTGAAGCTACGCAATACGGCAGTTTATACTTCGGACGAATATTCAGAACATATAATTCATGGAACAGTTATACTGAAATTACCGGCAATATTCCCGGAGGAGATATCGGTGCTTGGGTTACACCTTATGTGCTTGATCCGAATAACAGTAATATTTTGTATGTTGGTTATAATAATTTGTGGAAAAGTACAGATAAGGGTGATTCGTTTGAAAGTCTGGGAAATTTCGGAACTTTGAGAACAATAACAGTTTCTGATTCAAATTCTGATGTAATTTGTGTAGGAACAAATTCTAAAATTTCAAAAACAACAAACGGAGGTATTACATGGAATAACTTTACAAATAATTTACCTACATCTAACAGTTCAATTACTGATATTGAAATTAAACATGATGACTTTAATACAATTTGGGTTACACTTGGAGGATACAATACAGATGGCGTTTACCAAACTGTTGATGGTGGTGATAATTGGACAAATATTTCTTCCGTATTACCCCAAATTCCTGTTAATACACTGATTCAGAATAAATTTGAAACTAATGATGTTCAATTATATGCAGGAACTGATTTTGGCGTGTATATTAAAAACGGTGATTCTGATTGGATTCTTTACGGGACAGATTTTCCTAAAATAGTTATTTCAGAATTAGATATCTATTATGATAATGAAGTTCCCGAAAACAGTCGATTAAGAGCTTCAACTTACGGCAGAGGTTTATGGGAAGTTCCTTTGGAATTATCCGGTAATTTTGCACCATATGTTAGTTCCGGTGAAGTATCAGAAATTACAGTAAATTCGGCTGTATGTTCAGGGACAATTAATAATGATTACGGAGAGTCTGTAATTGAAAGCGGATTCGTTGTCAGTGAAAATTTAAATCCAAACCTCCAAACTCCGGATGTAATGATCTTTCAAACAAATCCTCTTGTTACAAACGGTGAATTCACGGTTGATCTTTCCGGATTGTCTTTCGGTACAAAATACTATTGCAAAGCATATGCAATAAATGCAAACGGGACAGGATACGGTAACGAACTTTCATTTAACACCGAATGTTCAACTATTTCAATATTGCCGTTTAATCACGGATTTGAAGATAACGGTGAGCCCCCTCTTTGTTGGTCTGAAGAAATTGTTACAGGTAATCTTGATTGGACTTATGGAAGCAATACGAATTTTGACCCATATGAAGGTGATTATTGTGCATATTTAAAAGGTAATAATTCAGGTGGTGAAAAAACTTTATTAATATTACCGGAATTTAATTTTACCGGACAAAATAATGTTGATTTATTTTTTTGGCATATCCAACCTTCTTTTTTTAATTTTCAAGATGAATTAAATGTATTGTATAAAGCTGATATATCTGATAATTGGACAACTTTGGCAAATTATACAGATGAAGTTAGTAATTGGACTCACAGAGAAATAAGTTTACCGAACTTGTCAAATACTTACTACATTGCTTTTGAAGGAAATGCAAAAAACGGAAGAGGTACAGGAATTGATAATGTCAGTATTGATATAAATTCAGCAATTACCGACAATAATATTTCTGATTTAATTATTAATCCGAATCCCTCTGACGGATTGATAAGAATAGATGGATTAACTGAAATTCCTTTTAATCTGTTAGTCTATAATTCTCTCGGAAAACTGATTCTTTCAGATCAATATACAAGTAACATTGTAGATTTAACTTTTTTACATAAAGGAATATATTTTCTGCAATTAAATTATAATAATAAAATTATTACAGAGAAAATTATAATTAAATGATTTCATGTAAATTTTAAGATTAAGTATAATCTAATTTTGTATCTTTGAAAGCATTTTATGTATTTTAGATTATAACTTTAATATTTTATTTTTTTAATATTAACATTAAACTAAATTAATTATGAAAAAACAATTTCTATTATTTATTTTAAGTATGTTGATTGGTTTATTTTCTGCGACTTATGCACAAAAAGTAGGACCGTCAACAATTAAGCAGGCAGTTTATCATGATGTTATCGGTCCGATTAAGGACTTGCCGACAGATTTAATTCCTCGAGAAAGACATGAAAGAGACGGAGGCTTAAAAGAACGTTATTATCCATTTTCAGAAACTGCACTTCCAATCGGAAATGATCCGGTTTGGCAAAAAGAAAATGGTAATGAAGGAACAAATAAGGCACCTGATTTAATTTTTGACGGACAGAATTCCCCATATTACCCGTCGGATTGTAACGGACAAGCAGGTCCGAATCATTTTATGCAAGCTGTTAACTGTTCTTATGCAATTTATAATAAAGCAGGAACTCTTCTGGCCGGTCCTACTGATTTTAATACCCTTTTTGCCGGAGTTACCGGAGCAGGTTATAATGACGGAGATCCGATTATCCTTTATGACGGACAAGCAGACAGATGGCTTGCAGCTGAATTTTCTATCAGTGGTTCAAATGACTATATGTTGATAGCGGTTTCGCAAACAGGCGACCCCACAGGAATTTGGGACAGATGGTCTTTTGATGTTGATGATATGCCTGATTATATGAAATTTGGTGTTTGGAGAGATGGTTATTATATGTCAACAAATACCTATGGCGGAGATGATGTGTATGTTTTTGACAGAGATGAAATGCTTGCTGGTGGAGCAAGCCCAACTATGATTGGTTTTGAAAATAATTATAGACCAAATAGCGGTTTTCATTGTATTATGCCTCTTGATAATGACGGAGATTTTGCTCCTAACGGAACTCCCGGTCAGTTTATTACAATAAACGATGATGCATGGGGAGGCGGAGGTGATGCTTTATGGATATTTGAATTAGAAGCTGATTGGGCTACTCCCGGAAATTCTACTTTCGCAAGAACGCAAACAATTTCTACTGCTGCTTTTGACTCCGAATTTAATGCATGGGGAGTTGGTGATATTGACCAACCCGGAACTTCTCAATTATTAGACGGTATTCCGATGATACTTATGTATAGAGCTCAATATAGAAATTGGGGAACTTCACAATCTATTGTTTGTTGCCATACTGTTGATGTTGATGCAACTAATCATGCCGGAGTCAGATGGTATGAACTTGAAAATACGGGTTCCGACTGGTCTGTCAGACAACAAGGGACTTATGCACCGGATGCTCACAGTCGTTGGATGGCAAGTATTGCAATGAATTCTAATCATGAAATTGCTCTCGGATATTCTATTTCAAGTACATCTGAATATCCCGGAATTAGATATTGCGGACAATCTTCTTCTGCTAACAGTAGTGCTACAGGTTTAATGGATATTGCCGAAGATATAATATATACAGGTTCAAATTATCAAAGTTCTTATACTCGCTGGGGAGATTATTCTCAAATGAGTATTGACCCAACTGACGATGTTACATTTTGGTATACTGATGAATATATTAATTCAGGTAAAAAGACCAAAATTGCTTCATTCGAATTTATTGATACCGGAGATCCGGCTTTAACCGCAACTGCTGCAAGCACCTCTCAAATTGATTTGTCATGGACAAAAAACGATGACGGAGATGATGTTATGCTTGTTTGGTCTGTTGACGGAACTTTCGGAACTCCTGTTGACGGAACTTCATATTCTGCAAGTGATGTAATATCCGGAGGCGGACAAGTTCTTTATGTCGGAAGCGGAATATCATACAATCATACCGGGTTAAATGAGGGTCAAACATATTATTACAAAGCATGGTCAATTATGACAGGAACTGTTTATTCTAGCGGTAATTCAGCAAATGCAACTACAAACAGCAGCGGCTCAATGACAGTAATATTTGATGATGATTTTGATACAGACAAAGGTTGGACTCTAAACGGTGAATGGGAAAGGACAGCTCCACAAGGTCTTGGAGGAACTTCATATGGTAATCCGGATCCGTCTTCTGCCTTCGTTGGAACAAATGTTCTTGGTTTAGATTTAACAAGTGACGGAGATTATGAAAGTAATATTAACGATGCAGCAACTTCGCCTGCTATTGATTGTTCTTTATATACCGATGTTCATGTATATTTCAGACTTTGGATTAATGTTGAAGGAGATAATTGGGACCATACGGTATTTAATGTTTCCGGAAATAACGGAAGCTCTTGGGATCAAGTGTTTACAAACGGAAGCACTGGATATACTCTTGATTCATGGTATATTACAAGCCATGATGATCCCGGTTTTTTGGGATGGAATATTTCAAATTATGCAGACGGTAATTCGGAGGTTTTATTACAATATGTACTTGATAGTGATTCTAATACAGAATATAGTGGCTGGAATGTTGATAGTGTTCAAGTAACAGGTATTCCTGTACCTTGCTCAGCACCTTCAATTATTGCACATCCACAAAGCCAAACTGTTTGCGAAAGCGATAATGTTACTTTTACAGTAGTGGCAGACGGTACAGGGCTTACATATCAATGGAAAAAAGGAGGCTCAAATATTAGTGGTGAAACAAGTACAAGTTATACAATTTCAGGTGTGGTATCCGGAGATGCAGGTGATTATACTTGCGAAGTAATTGGAACTTGTGGAAGTGTAACAAGTAATATTGCTGTTTTAACTGTAAATCCGCTTCCTTCTCAACCAAGTGCAATTACAGGTGAAACTGCTCCTTGTGAAGGAGATAATGAAACATACAGCGTTACAAATGTTCCGGGTGTAACTTATGCTTGGGATTTACCCGCAGGTTGGACAGGCTCAAGTACAACAAATTCAATTACTGTTACTGTAGGTGCAACAAGTGGTAATGTTACAGTTACTCCTTCAAACAGTTGCGGTGCCGGAACTTCAAGAAGTCTTGCAGTTACAGTTGAAAGTATTCCTTCTCAACCAAGTGCAATTTCCGGTGAAACTGCTCCTTGCGAAGCTGCTTCTGAAACCTATAATGTAACGAATGTCTCCGGTGTAACTTATGCTTGGGATTTACCTTCAGGCTGGACAGGCTCAAGTACAACAAATTCAATTGATGTTACTGTAGGCTCTTCCGGAGGAACAATTTCTGTTACACCTTCAAATGATTGCGGAACAGGAACTGCAAGAACTCTTGATGTTACTATTGGTATTGTTACTGCAATAACAGACCAACCCGATGATGTAAATGCAACAGAAGGCGATAATGTTTCGTTCTCTGTTGTAGCAGCAGGTGAGAACTTATCTTATCAATGGCGTTTTAACAGCTCAAATATTTCAGGAGCTGATGCAGATACCTATTCAATAAATAATGTTCAACAAACTGATGCCGGAAATTATGATGTTATTGTATCAGGTGACTGCGGAAATGAAACAAGCGATGTTGCAATTCTTTCTGTAAGTGTTTCAGTTCAAGATTTGGCTGAATACGGTATAAGTATATATCCTAATCCTTCAAACGGAAGTTTCAATATTGTTTTTGAAAATTCAGTAAAAGAAGCTTTCTACAGAATAAGAGATATGACAGGTAAAGTAATTCATGAAGAAAAACTGATTGAATCTGAAAATATCATAAATCTGAATTCAATTCCGAAAGGTATGTATTTTATTGAATTGAATTTTGATAATCAGTCAGTAGTTTCAAAAATTGTTATTGAATAAGAAAACTTGCTGAAAATTGAAAAAAGAGGTGTAAATTAAAAATGAATTACACCTCTTTTTTTTAAATTATAAAATAATTTTAACACTAATTATATTACTTTGATCAAATTTTTATATTTTGAATAAGA
>JAUVIG010000345.1 GCA_030592825.1 Chlorobiota bacterium
CCGGATTGCAGTTTTGTGTATTCTTCTGTTCTGTAAATTTCATATTCATAGCCTTTCTTTCTGTTTCCGCCTATTCTTCTGATAAAGTTTCTGCTTTCCAGTTCTCTTAAATACCGGTTTACTTTCATAGGGTAAATTCTTAATCTCTCTTGCAGTTCTTTACTGTAAAAGCTTTGTTTCTTGTTCCGGTTTATCCACTTTTTAAGGCTTTCAAAAAAATCTCTTACGGTTTTTGTGAGTTCATCGCTTTTAGTTAGTAACACGTCTTTTATTAATTTGTTAGCTTCTTCTATGTCTTCAATTTCTGTTAAGATGTATTTTTCTCCGGTTTCTTGGTCTGTTTTTACTTGTCTTTGGTATTGATGGTAAAAGGTTACGGTTTCTATAAATGTAAGGTAATGACTGTTTGTTCTTAAAGGTTTAAAAACGTGTTCCGGTATTTTCAGAGCTTCTGCATAAGGGTTTACTACTTTAACCGGTTTTAAAACGGTTTGTATATCTTTAAATAATTCCTTTATTTCGATTTCTTTCTTTGTGTTTATCTTGCAGGCTGATAGTTTTCTTTGATAGTTCATGATTTGTTCTTTGTGTTCCTTGCTGTTATCTAAATATATGAGTATTGACCGGTTTGCATTGTCTTCGTATAATCTTTCTCTGGTGGTTGTTCCGGATAAACATATCGGTCCTTCTACGTCTAAACTGACGGTTTTTAGATTTCCTTTGCTGTCTTTTATGGGTACGGTTTTAGATATTTTCTTTTTGCTTTGGAGTTCCCGGAGAGGGTACAGGACTTGTTCTGCTCCGTCCATGTCCTCAATTAATACCAGTTTATGTTTAAGTTCTGTTTTTTCAAAGTAGTAAAAGGCGTTTTCTGATAAGATTGTAATTTCTTTCTTTTCTTGTTCCGGAATGAGTTCTGATATTTTTTCTTGCAGGTATGTTTTGCCGGTTCCTGAACCGCCTAAACTTATGATATGTAAAGGTTGTTTTCTTAACCGGGATGTAAATATTAAATACATTAAAAGTCTGTTGTTTTCTTCTCCTATCATGCCGGTTTTTCCTATGTCCTTGTTTGTTCTCTTTAACAGTTCCGGAGCGGATAGGTATTTGATTGCTTTGTTTTTCCTTGCTTCGCTTAATATCCGGTCTTTGGGTTTGCTTATTTTTTGGGCTTCTAATTTATTCAGCCGGTAGGTTTCCAGTTTGTCGGTGAGTTCTGATATTGCTTTGTTTAGGGTGCTTGTACCGGTTTCCAGTTTTTCGGCTGCTTTGTTTATAAACCGGTCGCATTGGTCGATATTGTAAAGGTCTATATTGTTTCTTACGGAGTTTGATAAATGTGTTATTTTTATTGTTATTCTTAACCGGTCAAGCTGTTGTAGGTTTATTCCGCCAAGTACTGTTATTTTTAAATCGTTTGTTGTTAATGTGATGTAGTCGGGATTACTTGGATTGAATAATGATGATTGATTATTGTTTAATTCCTTCGGTTCTTCCGGTTCTGTCAGTTCTTCCGGTTCCTTTGGTTCTTTGGTTTCAAATAAATTCTTTTCAGTTGAAAGAAAAAATTCTTTCCGGTTGTTTAGTAGGTGGGTGTATATTTCGGGTTCGTGTCCGTCTGAAAGGCTGTTTATGTCTTCGTTGTCGGGTGTTTGTACGATTGATATTTTAACGTTTATTACCGGTTTTAACTCTTGGCTGTATTTTTCTGTTGCTTTTATTCCGGCTTCATCGCCGTCAAAGAACAGGATAATTTCTTTCAGGTTCCGGAGTTCTTTTATGGCTTGGGTGTGTTCATCGGTTAAGCCGTTGGTTCCGTATAATGATAATATTGTGTAATTGTTTGTTATTTCCGGATATTGTAAAAGGGTGGCTGTGTCTATTATGCTTTCGGTTAAGATTAAGGTTTCTGTTTCTTCTTTGGGGTGTTCCGGATATAGTCCGGTTCTGCCGGCGGTGTAATAGTGTTTTGCATTTTTTTTGTCTAATATGCTTCGTCCGTAAAAGCTTGTTATGTCTCCGGATTGGTTTTTTAACGGAAAGATTATACAATGTTTCATTTGTTTGTAGGTGGTTCCGGAGTTGTAACCGATTTCAAGCCGGTTTATATTCAGATGCCTTTTTTCTGCGTAGTCTTTTGCTTTCGGGCTCCGGATTAGGGCATGTTTAAAGCTTGTAAACATTTTTAGAGGCTCGGTACTCGCTGCGGGAGCTTGGGATTTAACAGGAAGACTTGCAGAACCGTTTAAAAGGCTCTTTGCTTTTAAGATTGCTTGGTGTTTGTTTAATTTATCTTGCCGTTGTATCATTTCTATTTGGTCGCCGGTTCCTGCGGTGCACTTGCTTGAAAAACATGTCCATGTATTTGTCTCCGGATATATTTTCATGCTGGGGGTTTTGTCATCATGAAAAGGACACCGGAGCATGTTGTTTTTGTCTGGTTTTAATCCGTAGTAGTTTAGTACTTTTAGGATTGATAGTTTTTGTTTGATTTCTTTTATTTCCATTTGAAAAATAATTTAAAAATAATTACCTGTGCATATTTAGCACAAAAATACACTTTATTATTATTTTACAAAAGATTATATGATTTTTTTATTGCAAATAAGCACAGTATATTTGCAGTATATTATAAAATAAGCGGTTTTAACCGCATAAATGTTTCAAAATGACTATATCGTTCGGTAAAAAATTAACAGAGTGTAGGAAAGCAAAAGGTCTTTCACAATCAAAATTAGCTAAACAGCTTGGTGTTCATCATACTATTATCGGCAGATATGAAAGAGACGAAGTAAAACCCTCTATTGATGTAGTTAAAAATATTGCAAAGGTTCTTGATACTACCGTAGGTTATTTACTCGGAGAGACAAAGGACAGAGACCTGTTAAAAGATACTAAAATGTTACAAAGGTTAAATGAGATTTCAAGTTTTCAGGAAGAAGATAAAAAACATATTCTTTATACTTTGGATGCACTTATTAAATCCGTTAAACTTAAAAGTATTGCTACTCTGTAAAATATAAAAACCCGCAACTTTTAAAGCTGCGGTTCTTTGTTTATTCTTGTAAAATTATTTACCACATAATCAACCAGTAAAATATCGTATTTTCTTTTTCACTGATTCCTACTCCCCTTGACATGCCGTTTCTCCATTCATCCGGTAAATAATACCTTAAATATAGTTCGTGATCAATAAATTTTTGATGACTCAATTCTAATACATAATATTTTAAATCTTTTGGAACTGAATCAAGTGACGAAACTAAATTAAATTCCGGAACCGGAACATATTCCATACATTCTCCTAATCCTTTTTTATTAAATCCGTAGTAGTTTTTATTTGAATATATTTTTATAATACAAGTGTCTTCTGTATATATTTTTCTTTCAAACTTTTTCCTTTCCTCTTTTGTAAGTTTTTTCTCAAGACCTAAATATAAAAACTTTTTTGGTTCGTTCCTGTAACTTGAACCAAATGATATAAATTTTTTATCTAATTTATCAGGAAAATGTATGGTTAAACTATCAGGAAATTCATTTTTCCAAAGTTTGTAATCTTTATTGAGAATATCATTTAAAAAAATATTATCTGTATCTTTTTTATTTTTATAGCTCTTGCAAGAAAAGCCGATTAATATAACTACTATTAACAAAGGTAATTTATTCATTTTTATAAATTTTTATTAATTAGATATCATACCTTGAAACAATTGTTTCAACACTTTGAAAGCAGTAACTTCGGCATTATGATTCGGAGGACCGTTTACCTTTCCGCCCGGAGAACTATATGATTTAGTTACTTTTGGGTCTTGCCTAATCATGCTTGGAGACCACCATGGAGTAACAGTATTTCCTTTACCATATTCTGTTTCACTTGTTCCGATTATATTATTTGCAACTTTATCCGGCATATACGTTATGCTTTTAGATTCTCTTTCAGAAATAGTATAGGTAGTAGTTTGTTGAGTAGTAAAATCAGCATCAGGCATAAATTGTGTTTGAGTTACTGTAGATGTTTCGGTAATTTCAACTTGTGTAAATCCTCCTTCATCAGCTAAATTTTTAGACTCGTCAGGACTTATATTTGTTTCTGCGTTTTTATAATCATTACTATTATCCGCATTTTCTATTTCAGCACCGGCTTCTCCAAACATACCGTCATCTCCGATTTTAGTTTTTCCGGCAGGATCTACAGGTTCATTATCCCCCTTTGTGTGGGTTAGACTGCCATCTTCATCAGTTACCCACCACCCAAGGCTGGCATTCATTCCCAGATAGTCAATAAATTTGATTGGATTGTTATCGGCATAGACATAAGGGCTTTGGAAAGAAAACTCTTCCGCCAGCGGGTCAACTGTATGGAACCTTGCTAACTGCGGATCGTAATTTCGAAATTCATAATCGTACCAACTACCGCACTAAAAACAGTTGTTAAAATTTTCCTCTACTCCCGATTTTTTAACAGTCGGAAGTCCGCAGTATGCAGTCAACAAACTACTTTCATTTTTTCAC
>JAUVIG010000147.1 GCA_030592825.1 Chlorobiota bacterium
ATCCGGGTATGGATGATGTTAAGGGCTGGTGTAGTTAGGATTACTGCTGAATATTATAAAAGGGACTTTGTACATATGTTACAAACAAGCCAAATTAAACACTCGAAAACTAATTTTACAACGAAAGATTTAATGATTATCTTTGTTTGTATTTATAAGACAATAAAATGAGACATAAAATTATAAATGGAGATAGCAGGCAAATGTCTGAACTTGAAGACAAATCTGTTGATATAATTATTACTTCACCTCCTTATTGGCAATTAAAAGATTACGGCACTGAAAATCAAATTGGATATAACGACAGTTATGAAGAATATATTAATAACTTAAACCTTGTTTGGAAAGAAAGTTACAGAGTACTTAATAACGGATGCCGTTTGTGTGTTAATATAGGAGACCAATTTGCAAGAGCAGTTTATTATGGCAGATATAAAGTTATTCCGATACGAACTGAAATAATAAAATTTTGTGAAGCTATAGGATTTGATTATATGGGAGCCATAATTTGGCAAAAAAAAACAACATCAAATACTACTGGCGGTGCTTCACTAATGGGTAGCTACCCAACCCCGAGAAATGGAATTTTATCTATTGATTATGAATTCATTCTTTTATTTAAAAAACTTGGAAAACCGATAAAACCAAGTAAAGAAATAAAAGAACAATCAAAAATGACCAAAGAAGAATGGAAAACATATTTTGCAGGTCATTGGAATTTTGGAGGAACAAAACAAGACGGACATATTGCTATGTTTCCGGAAGAGTTACCAAAAAGGATTATTAAAATGTTTTCTTTTGTTGGGGATACTGTCCTTGACCCTTTCCTTGGCAGCGGAACAACTTCACTTGCAGCAAAAAAATTAAATCGAAATTCTGTCGGTTATGAAATGAATCTTGAATTTATTCCTTTCATCGAAAGAAAACTAGAAATAAATCAAAGTGATATTTTTAATTCAAATTATGAATTTATTTCTCAAACCGGCATAATTATAGATTACAAAACTGAAATTGAGAAATTGCCGTATATATTTAAAGACTTTCATAAATTCGACAAAAAAATTGACCCTAAAAAACTTCAATTTGGTTCTAAAATTGACCAAAACGGCTCAACACAAAGAGAAGAATATTATTCAGTTAAAGAAATCATCAGCCCTGAATTAATTAAGTTAAACAACGACTTAATAATTAAACTTATCGGAGTTAAAGAAAAAAAAGAAGCGAATGGTAAAGCCATAGAATTTTTACAACTTAAAACGAAAGGACAAAAAGTTTTTCTGAAATATGATGAAACAAAATACGATGAAAATAATCATTTACTGGTTTATCTGTATTTAAAAAATAAAACATTTATAAATGCTCATTTATTAAAAAATGGTTTAGCAGATGTGGATTTAACATTTAATTTTAAAAATAAAGATAGATTTATAAACTATGTTAAAGAGGCTCAATTATGAATGATGAACAACAAAAAATATGGAATTATTTAAACCAAAATGCTACCGGATATGATAACAAAAAATCATCCTCTGAAATTAGAGACGCATTAGATTTAGAAAGTGGCGGACCAACAAATGAACATGTTAGAGATTTGATAAGGGATATGATTTTTAATCATGGCAGTTTAATTGGTAGTTTAATGTTCAAAAAAGGATATTGGATAATAATAAATGAGCAAGAATTAGAAAATGTAATAAATCAGTTAAACAAAAGAGCAGATGGTGTAAGAGAACGTGCTAATGTTTTACAAAAAAATTGGGATAATAGAGATGAGTAAAAAAGAGATTAAGAAATACGCAAAGCCTTTTGGAAAAAAGGAAAAAGTATTAAACTATACAAGCAATACTTATCAACTTACAAGACCAAATAAAGTTGATGCTGTTATGGCATTAATAAGAGAATGTCAACCAAAAGCACTATCTGAATGGGAAGAATTCTACTTTGAAAAAGCATATACAAAGAAAAAAGAAAGTGTTAAAATAACCAAAGAAACATTAGACGAACTTGGTGAAAGATTGTATGCAAAAATAACCGAAGTTGTAATCCCTGAATGGACAGCAGCATTTGAAGCTTTAACACTACAAGACTGTAAAGATTATATTTATGAAGTTACTATTGTACGCACTTATGATGGTTTTTTACTTGAAAAATCTGTTATTAATGATGGTCTTGCTAAAATATTCCCGGAAATCGAATTCAAAGAGAGTGACCCGGAATTAGACCATGCCGGTGATATTGATTATCTTGGTAAAGTTGGAGATAAAGCTTTTGGAATTCAAATAAAACCGATAACGGCAAATACAAATTTTGGAAATTACAAAATTACTGAAAGAATGAGTTCAAGTTTTCAAGATTTTGAAAATAAATATGGCGGAAAAGTTTTTGTTATTTTTTCAACTCGTACAGGAGATAAAAAAGTTATTGTAAACAAAGAGATTGTTGAAAAAATAAAAGCTGAAATTGATAGGTTGACAAGAAATGCCGGCTTTTAACAATGTATATATAAAATTAACGGAACACGTTTTGGGAGGATTTATGAATAAAAACAATAAATATTCATAAAGTACACCATCTCTACACAGAACAAATTATAAATGAAAAACCTAAAAAAAATATGGAAATATATAAACCCATATAAATGGAATGCTTTCGGGAATATATCATTTAACATCCTGCAAATCATTTTTTCTTTATCGGCATTGGTTCTTGTTATTCCTTTTTTAAATATTTTATTTAATCAACAAGAAGCGGTAAGTGTTTTACCCGAGTTTAATTATTCTCTTGACAGTTTAAACCAAATATTTAATTACTATATAAGTAATTTAATTGAAACAAGCGGAAAACAAGGAGCATTACTTTTTGTAAGTTTGATTGTAGTTGTTATTATCATGCTTAAGAATGCTTTTCTTTATTTTGCGAACTTTTTTATGACACCGCTTCGTAACGGTATTGTTAAAGATATTAGAAACAAAATCTACAGTAAAATATTAGCATTGCCTTTATCCTATTATTCCGATGAACGAAAAGGAGATATTATTTCTCGAATATCAAACGATGTAAAAGAAATTGAATGGTCAATTATGCGCTCTATTGAAACAGCTTTCAGAGACCCTTTTACAATTATGTTTTATCTCGGCACAATGATATGGATGAGTCCTGAATTAACTGTTTTTCTGTTAATACTGTTACCGATAAGCGGCTTAATAATTGGCCTTATCGGACGTTCTTTGCGTAAAGATTCAAAAATTGCACAATCAAGATTAGGTGAAATATTGGCAACTGTTGAAGAATCCTTATCCGGATTAAGAATTATTAAAGCATTTAATGCCGAAAAAAAATCAGAAGAAAAATTCTTTGCTCATAATGTTGTATATACGAAGTTAATGAATAAGATAACTCGTAAAAATTATCTTGCATCACCCATGAGTGAATTTCTCGGTGTAATTGTTATGATAATTATTATGTATTACGGAGGTTCACTTGTTCTTAATGATGAAAGCAGTTTGTCGCCTTCTGAATTTATCGGATTTATTGCAATTTTTTCACAAATTATACCACCTGCAAAAGCGTTTTCAACAGCTTTTTATGAAGTAAGGAAAGGGCTTGCTTCAATTGACAGAATTAACATTATTTTAAATGCAGACGAAAAAATTATTGAAAAAGAAGATGCACAAACAATTGAAACTTTAATTTCAAAAATTGAATATAAAAATGTATCATTCAAATATGAAGATAAATATGTCTTAAAAAATATTAATTTAATCGTTGAAAAAGGTAAAACAATTGCACTCGTAGGGCAATCAGGTTCAGGAAAATCTACTTTGGTTGATTTATTACCTCGTTTTTATGATATTGAAGAAGGTGAAATACTGATTGACGGAATAAATATTAAAGATTTGAAAATAAAAAATTTAAGGTCTTTAATGGGCAATGTTAACCAAACACCTGTATTATTTAATGATTCTGTTTTTAATAACATTGCTTTCGGACTTGAAAATGTATCTGAAAACGAAGTTATAAATGCCGCAAAAATTGCAAATGCTCACGATTTTATTTTAGAAACAGAGAAAAAGTATAGTACAAATATTGGAGACAGCGGTACAAAACTGTCAGGCGGTCAAAGACAAAGATTAAGCATTGCAAGAGCAGTTCTGAAAAATCCGCCGATAATGATTCTCGATGAAGCAACATCTGCTTTGGATACAGAATCGGAAAAATTAGTTCAAGATGCTTTAAACAGATTAATGAAAAATCATACATCAATTGTTATTGCACATCGTTTATCTACAATAAAAAATGCAGATTTAATTTGCGTTTTACACGAAGGTAAAATTGTAGAAACAGGAAATCATTCTGATTTGATTAATCAAGACGGAGTATATAAAAAGTTACATGATTTGCAAAATTTTTAAAAAAAAGACAAAGATTTATTATGATTATTATGATTTTATTGATTTATACAACATAAGCCTTGTTAACAAAACATCATAAAAAATCATAACAAATCTGCGTCAATAATCAGCGTCAATAATCAGCGTCAAAAAAGACATGAAAGTTACAGGGTTTACAATAATAAGAAATGCTCTAAAGTTTGATTATCCTATAATTGAAGCCATACAATCAATTTTGCCTTTATGTGATGATTTTATTGTTGCAGTCGGCAATTCAGAAGATGATACTTTAAATCTTATTAAAAATATTAATTCTGAAAAGATACAGATAATTGAAACAGTTTGGGATGATACATTGCGAAAAGGAGGTCAAGTTCTTGCCGTAGAAACAAACAAAGCATTTGCAGCAATACCGGAAGATACTGATTGGTGTTTTTACATCCAAGCTGATGAAGTTTTGCATGAAAAATATTATGAGGAAATTCAAAAGGCGATGAAGACTTATCAAAATAATGATAAAGTTGACGGTTTGTTATTTAAATATTTGCATTTTTACGGTTCATACGATTATATCGGAAGCTCATCAAATTGGTACAGAAATGAAATAAGAATAATTAAAAATAATAAAGATATTTATTCATACAAAGATGCACAGGGTTTCCGAAAGGAAAATAATTTAAAATTGAATGTAAAAACGATAGGTGCCAATATTTACCATTACGGTTGGGTAAAAGAGCCGGAAGCCATGCAAAGAAAACAAGAGCAATTCCATAAACTGTGGCATAATGACGATTGGCTTGAAAAAAATGTAACAAAAGCCGACAAATTTGATTATTCCGGAATTGACGCTTTAAATCTGTTTGACGGAACACATCCTGAATGTATGAAAAAAAGAATTAAAGAAAAAAATTGGAAATTTGATTATGATTTATCATATAATAAATTGTCTTTTAAAGAGAAGTTAAAAAAAATAGCAAAAAAAATTACCGGTTCGAGCCCGGGCGAATATAAAAATTACAAGATTGTTTGATGATTAAACACATCTACATACAAAATTACGCATTAATTGAATCATTGGAAATTGATTTTGATTCGGGATATTCCGTAATAACAGGTGAAACAGGTGCCGGAAAATCAATTTTACTCGGTGCATTATCACTTATTTTGGGAAACAGAGCAGATACAAATATTCTTAAAGATAAAGAAAAGAAATGTGTGGTTGAAACTCATTTTGATATTCAAAGATATTCTCTTAAAGTCTTTTATGATGTGAATGATATTGATTATGATGAGATTACAGTTGTCAGACGAGAAATATCACCTTCCGGACGTTCAAGGGCATTTATTAATGATACACCTGTAAACCTTACTGTCTTAAAAGATTTAAGCATACAATTGACAGATATTCATTCTCAACATCATAATTTGAATTTGAACAATCACTTGTTTCAATTAAAAGTATTGGATGCATTTGCTAAATTAAATTCTGATGTAGAAATATACCGGCAAAAATATTATGCTTTTAAAAAAGCTAAAAGTGAGTATTCAGCTCTAATAGAAAGGGCAAATAAAGAAAAATCCGATTATGAATATCTTCAATTCAGATTTGATGAATTGGAAGAAGCGCAATTGAAAGAAAATGAACAATCGGAAATAGAATCTGAATTAATACAATTGACTCATGCTGAAGAAATTAAGCAAAACCTAACTGCTTCTTTTTCTTATTTATCCGATGAAGAAACGGGAACCGGCAATAAATTAAGAGAAAGTCTTTCAGCTTTAAAAATAATTCAAAAATATTATGAAAAAGCCGATGAACTTATAGAAAGGCTTGAAAGCACTAAAATTGAGATTGATGATATATCCGATGAGATTGAAACATCTGTCGAAGAAATTGAATATAGTCCGGAAAGAATTGAATTCTTAAAGGAAAGAATAGATACAATTTATGCTTTACAGAATAAACATAAAGTGTCAAGTGTAGAAGACTTAATTAAAATTAAGGAAGATTTGCAAGTAAAATTAAATGATATTATTTCTTATGACCAACAAATTGCAATAAGCAAAAAACAAGTTGAACAACTTGAAAAAGAACTAATTGAACTATCTGATTCTTTATCAGAAAATAGGAGAGAAGCTTCAAAACAATTGGAAGAACAAATTGTTAATTTATTGCAAAAACTTGCGATGCCTAATGCTGAATTTGTTCTTTTACAGTCAATTCTTAATGAATTTAATGAATACGGTAAAGATGATATAAGTTTCTTATTTTCAGCAAATAAGCATGTATTACCTCAAGATATTTCAGAGATAGCTTCAGGAGGTGAGATTTCCAGATTAATGTTAAGTATAAAATCTGTTATTTCGGATGCTATAGCACTGCCTGCAATTATTTTTGATGAAATTGATACAGGAGTTTCAGGTGATATTGCTGAAAAAATAGGACATATCATGAAAGAAATGTCTGAAAACATGCAAGTTATCAGTATAACACATCTTCCGCAAGTTGCTGCAAAAGCCGATTATCATTATAAGGTATATAAAACCGAAGATGAATTTGATACTTTAACCAAAATTAAAAAACTGACTCCCAAAGAACGAATAACTGAACTTGCTTCAATGCTCAGCGGTGAAAATATAACTGATGCCGCTTTAAAAAATGCAGAAGAATTGTTAAAGTAGAGATAGTGTTATCAAGATTTAGTTTAGTATTAATCGTCAAATGACTTACAGATTCAAAAGATTAATAGTGCATATCTATAAAGTCAGTGTTTGGTTCAGAATGTTCGAATTCGAGGCATCCGAAATGTTTATAATAGGAGTTTACTTCTGTAAATGACTGATTATAAACATGAGGATAACAGCTTGTGCCGAACTTGTTTCGGTAAAGAATTAGGACATTATGGACAAACACTAATTAAAAAGTTTCTTCAATTCTTCCAAAATCCAATCTATATAATCTAAATTCCAAAATTTATAAGTTTCATTGTCATTTGTAACTAATTCAAGCCCGTAAACAGTAGTGTCTTTATTTCTTTTTGTCAATTGTTGATAGGTTTTAATATTGTTAATCGGTATTTTTTCAATCGGTTCAAGTTTACCGCTTCTTTCTTTTTTTAACAAATAAATATTTTTATCAGTAAGCCTGAAAATCTTATTACCGAGTTCATCAATACCCATAGATTTTTTGGTTGCAAATTCCGTAACAAGTTCAGCTTCATCATCATCCATATATGAAGGACCTTTTACCTTAATCTCTGAATCTGAAAACATATTTGCTAATTTACCCAAACCAAACATAACCGATGTTCCTCCGGAAATAATTGACATGACACTTTGGTCTTCTGTTGTTTTTTCAAACTTTACAACTCTGGCTTGTTCATTTATTTCAAAATACAGAATCCCTTTACTTCCCATTTTTTGAGGGTAAACATCGAAATAAGTAATATCTTTTACATTTATTATTTCCTTATCTTCAATACTGTCTTTTGAGTATTTTTGAACGATAATTTCGTTTGCAGTCAGCTTATAAATACCTTCTTTTGTTGTTAAATAATCAATAACTTCTTTGTCTTTCAAATATCCGGGAATTGCCGACGGATTTGCTTTATAAATAGTTTGAATCATTTCATTTACTGATGCATCATTATTTACGGGATGGAAAAATGCTGTAAATCGAACATCTTCTCCTTTAATTTTCATGAAAATGTGAACATAAGGTCCGCCCATCTTTATTTCTGAAACAAAATCAACACTTTCAACTTCTGTTGCTAAAAAAGTATCTTTAATCTTTAGTTTACCTAAAAAAGGTGCATTTGTAACAATAAATTTACCGAATGAGCTTAAAGCTAAAATGCTTCTTTTATGAACATTGCTTTTTACTGCTAAAAAACCGGTAATAAGCTCATTGTCTTCAGTAATAGTCTTCAAATTTTTTTCTACACTCTTGTGTGTCAGTATCATAATTTTTTTTATTCAAAGATAAAAAAATAATCAGTAAATAAAAAAGATTATAATAAGTCTGAAAATATTTTTTTGTTTCCACAGTGCAAAGTTATACTTTTACTTTTTAACCAAATAAACAAAGATACATGAAAATAATTGATTCAAAAATTACGAAAGTTACTGTCTTTATCGACAGAGCACAAGTTACAAGAGTAGCACAAACAGATGC
>JAUVIG010000290.1 GCA_030592825.1 Chlorobiota bacterium
AAAGTAATTGAAGGATATGTTCGCCCCTCAATACTCTCAACTGATATGAAAGTACACGGGCAGGCTGTAACAACACCGCAAGGCAGTTTATGGAGTAATCCTGAAGGTGATAAATCATCTGAAGTAAATAAGCAACAGAACTTACAAAACCGGATACAACAACCAACCGATTCCGGTTTCAGTTACCAAATGGTGAAAGATGCAACAAGTAAAAGTCTTGCCGCTCAATTTCCCGCTTTGTTATTTCCTGGGTTTTTGAAAAAAATTCAAAATAAAAATATAAGCGGAAAATTGCTTCCTCTTGTAGCTTTATATCAAGAAAAACCTGTTGCATTAACAGTTACGGAATTGAGAACTGATAAAACAGCTGAACTGCATTCTGTTTTTGTATCAGAAAAATTCAGAAAAAAAGGGATAGCTTCCGAAATGTTAAATCTGAATGATAAATTGCTTAAAAATAACAAAATACAATATATTGATGTTTCTTGGGTTGATGCTTTGCAACAAGCCGAAGTCTTTGAAAAATTACTTAAAAAAGGGAATTGGCTTCCGCAACAGCGAACGGCATTAAATATTAAATTAAATATTAATATTGCATTGAAAGCACAATGGGTAGCTGATGTACTGAAAGCTGATGAAAATAATACTGAAATTATCGATTGGGCAGAAATTACTGATAATGATAAACAAGAAATACGTTTAATACAAAAACAAGACGGATTTCCTGCATATCTTACACCCTTTCAAATGCCTGAAATTTTAGATTCAAAAATAAGCAAAGCTTTGCGAATTAACGGAAAAATTGCAGGTTGGTGTATTCTGCACAATATAAAATCAGATACTGCACAATGCAGTACTTTATTTATAAAGACCGAATACAGAAGTAAATATTTAAGTATGAAGCTTTTAGCAAGTTCCGGTAAAGAAATGCAAAATGAAAATATAAGTTTCGGTATTTATCAGCTACAATATCAAGACCGAAATCTGACTGAATATCTGAACAATTTATTTGCCGAAAATAATGCTGTTGTAAGAAGATACCACACTCTTGCATCTCGAAAATACTATACAGAAACTTATGGTAAATGATATAATAATTAGAATTATCCAAAAAGTCTTGAATACATCCGTAGGATTTTTTGACCTCATAAACAAAGCAGTTTAGTCCTTTTTTGAAAATTTAACGAACTGTTATTATTGGCATAAATTATAAAAGCCGAGCAGAAATGTTTGGCTTTTCTTCTTTGACTGTCAATTGAAATCAGGCATTCTATCCCGCATTATTTATGCGATTAGCTTTGTGTAGATGCGAGGCGTCGAAACCCGAAGACATATCTTTTATATTTTTTATAACCAAAGGTTATAAAGAGAGAAGTTCAAGGGTTTTGCAACATTCTTTCCCTTACTTTTGGGAAAGACCTGCACAAAGATAATTGCAAGCGACACCCAACCTTTAGCTCACGAGCCAAAGCGAGTAAATTTGAGGATGTAGTTTTATTGTACATTTACACATAACACATTAACAAACAGAAGGTTAACGATATTATGATATTAAAGCGATGAATAATGCGGATTATTTGCCTTTTTTTCAGAGAAATACGTATATCCGGCAAATTAACATTTTAAAAAAGTTGTATTAATTACTTAAATTTTGTATATTTAGAAATTCAATTATAAATAAACCAAATTTATTCAGTAAAAGGAGCAAGCCGAAAATCCTAAAAAAAGAGTAAGCAAAATTAAACATCATTATTATGAAGAAAAATTACTTATTTATTCCTGAAGCAAAAAGTTGGAATTCTCTTATACGAAAGTTTCTTAATTTGCACAAAAGAATCAAAAAAAGAAACTTCAGTTCCGAACAGCAACTGATTAACATGTCAGGCAAATTACAAAGCATTTATAAACGGCTTGAAAGAATGCAGTACAGGGTAGGAATAAAACTTGCCGGTTCGGCACTTGCTCTTATGTTAATATCCGCAACAAGTTTTTCGCAAGACTTTACATCGCTTGGTAATCTTACTTTTACAGAAGATATTTCGGTAACAAATATACCGACACCAACCTATGCCGATATTGATGGTGACAGCGATCTTGATATGTATGTAGGATATCATTCCGGATATATTCAAGTTTTTACAAATGACGGAAGCGGTTTGTTTTCCGCAGCCGGTAATTTGCAAGCTGACGGATCCGATATTGATATAGGTAATCAATCTGCACCCACCTTTGCAGATATTGACGGTGACAGTGATTTGGATTTATATGTCGGTGATTATAACGGAAACATTAGCGTTTTTATAAATGACGGAACGGGAACTTATACTGCAACAGCTGATTTGCAAGCTGACGGGACTGATATTGATATAGGTTATTATTCATCACCTGTCTTTGCAGATATTGACGATGACGGTGATCTTGATTTATATGTAGGTGATAAATATGGATACATTAGAGTTTATACGAATAACGGAACAGGAATTTTTTCTGAAGCCGGTAATTTACAAGCTGACGGAACTGATATTAATGTAGGTGATTACTCAGCACCTGTATTTGAAGATATAGATAATGATAGCGACCTTGATTTATATATAGGTAATTTTTACGGAGTAATTCAAATTTTCACAAATGACGGAGCAGGAGTATTTTCTGCAGCCGGTAATTTGCAAGCCGACGGATCCGATATTAATGTAGGTTATAATGCTAATCCTGTATTTGCAGATATTGACGGCGACAGTGATCTTGATTTATATGTAGGTGAAAATTACGGAAGTATTAAAGTTTTTACAAATGACGGAACAGGGAGTTTTTATGCAGCCGGAAATATGCAAATGGTTGTAGGAGATATTGATGTAGGTGAATATTCAGCCCCTGTCTTTGAAGATATTGACGAGGACGGTGATCTTGATTTATACACAGGAGAATTTTACGGAGCGATTAAAGTGTTTACAAATAACGGGAACAATAGTTTTTCTGTGGCAGCTGATTTGCAAGCAGACGGAGTCGATATTAATGTAGGTAATTTTGCTGCACCTGTCTTTGCCAATATTGATGGTGACAGTGACCTTGACTTATACGTAGGAGAAGGGAATGGGACGGTTAAAGTTTTCACGAATGACGGAACAGGTACATTCTCTACGGCAGGTAATTTCCAAGCCGACGGAAGTGATATTAATGTAGGTTGGTATTCAGCACCTGCATTTGCCGATATTGACGGCGACAGTGATTTGGATTTATATGTTGGGGAATTATACGGAGCAATTAAAGTCTTTACAAATGACGGAACCGGAACTTTTAATGCAGCACCGGATTTACAAGCTGACGGAGCCGATATTGATGTAAGTTATATTCCGAAACCTGTATTTGCAGATATTGACGGTGACAGTGATCTTGATTTATATGTAGGTGAATATTACGGATACATTCAAGTTTTCATAAATGACGGAACAGGCATTTTTTCCGCAGCCGGTAATTTACAAGCTGACGGAACAGATATTTTTGAAAGTTGGGCTGCACCTGCATTTGCAAACCTTGACGGTTGCACAATAAATCTTTTTGTCGGAAATGAGGAAGGTTCTATTGCGGTGTATGAGGGTACTGATATTGAAAATCCGACAATAACATGTTTAGGAAATCAAGAAGTTGATGCTGATGACACAAATACTTATATTGTTGTGGGAACAGAATTTGATCCGACAGAAGTTGATGATAATTGCGGTGTTGCAAGTGTAGTAAATGATTTTAACAGTTTGGAAACATTAGACGGTGCAGCAATACCCGAAGGAACAACAACAATAGTTTGGACAGTTTTTGATGATGCCGGAAACGAAGAAACTTGCAGTTTTGATATACTTGTAAATGAGTATGTAAGTATAGATGAATTATCAAAAAGCGGAATTTCGATTTATCCGAATCCGTCAAGCGGAATATTTACAATTGAAACTTCAGACGCTTACAATGTGGCAGTTATTGATATAACCGGAAAGATTGTAAATGAATTCATAGTCAATAATACAAATGAAACTATTGATTTAAGGAATCAACCAAACGGTGTTTATTTTGTAAAATTCAATAATGATAAAACTGTAAAAACAGTGAAGATTATTATTGAATAAATATTTTTTATAACACAGTAAACCGGAAAAGCCGAGCAGTGATGCTTGGCTTTTTTTATTTAAAACTTTTTATAACGACGAAAATAAGTAAAAGAACAAGTAAAAATGTAAAGGTTATTTCTTAACAAGCACTAAGCTAATTGGTATCTGTAAAGTTATCTGACGAATAGATTTGCAAATTGCCGGAAGATTAAATGTCTGACTGCGTGGAATTTAACAAAGTCGTTTGATGTCTGATTTTGTTAACTTTATTGACACACACTGATTATGAAGAAACTGACAATTTTCGTTTCAATACCGTAAAATTTTTGTATCTTTGATACTTACTCTATTTTCAGTATAAGAGAAGTTCTGTCTGTATCGCAGAATATTAGTGCATTTCTTTGAAAACAAGACAAGCTGTGATTTAAAAACATTGAATCATAGACGCTTAAAACAGATTGAATTAGATTGAAACAGATTTACAAAAAACATACTACAGTTTCATCAATCTGTAATCATATAATTCAATCTGTATTAAATCCGGTTTTAGAGATTAAACTTTGACGGAAAACAAAATTTCATAAGATAACAGAATAAAGGAGTAAGCCGAAAATCCTAAAAAAGAGTAAGCATAATTTAAAACTTATTAAGTATGAAAAAGAAGTACTTATTCATTCCTGAAGCAAAAAGTTGGAACTCTCTTATACGAAAGTTTCTTAATTTGCATAAACGAATAAAAAAAGGAAACTCATCCGAACAACAAACGCTTCGGATGTCAGGCAAATTACAAAGCATTTATAAACGGCTTGAAAAAATGCAGTATCGGGTAGGAATAAAGCTTGCCGGTTCGGCACTTGCTCTTATGTTAATTTCTGCAACAAGTTTTTCGCAAGATTTCAGTTCAATTGGTAATCTTACTTTTACAGAGGATTTAGCTTCGCCAAACTCTGTATCACAAGTATTTGCAGATATTGACGGCGACAACGACCTTGATTTATATGTAGGTGAATTTGACGGGAACATTAACGTTTTCATAAATGACGGAAGCGGTAATTTTTCTCTGGCAGGTAATTTGCAAGCCGGCGGTACAGACATTGATGTAGGTATGTTTTCAGTGCCTGAATTTGCAGATATTGATGATGACGATGACCTTGATTTATACATAGGCGAACATAACGGAACCATTAAA
>JAUVIG010000304.1 GCA_030592825.1 Chlorobiota bacterium
AAACGGGTTAAAATCGTCAAAATCTTGAGAAGAATTGGTTCTGTAAACGTCTCTTACCCATTCATTAACGTTTCCTGCCATACAATATAAACCGAAGTCATTAGGCCAGTATGAATCAACAGGTACAGTTATTGAGCCGTTATCATTAAGAGCTCCTGCAACACCCATCATATCACCGCGACCTCTTTTGAAGTTAGCCAAAAAACGGCCAAGTTCTCTTTTGGTATCTTTTCTTAAATAGTGTCCGTTCCATGGATATAATCTGTGAGACCATATACGTTCAGGAGAAGTTCTTGAGTTTCCTATAAGAGCGAGGGCTGCATATTCCCATTCTGCTTCTGTAGGAAGTTGATATTTCGGTAATAAGATTCCGTCTTCCATTCTGACTCTTCTTTCGCCGTCATCGCTTAAGCTTGGCAATCCCTGTTCAACTCCTACATCATATTGCCCTGCCAGATATGCATCTGTATTGAAGTTTTCAGCTCCGTGTTGATCATCCGGACTGAATCTCAATATACCTTCATCAACAAGAATTTGTTCGTTTACACGATCAGTTCTCCAATCACAAAATTTTGATGCTTGAATCCAACTTACACCTATAACAGGATAAGTGTAATAATTAGGAGATCTGAAATAATAATCAACGTATGGCTCATTATAAGCAAGTTTTCTTCTCCATGCCAGAGTATCAGGTAAGGCGTCTTGATAAATTAGCGGCATATCAATGAATACTCTTTTTAACCAGAATAAGTATTCAAGATAATCCACATTTGTTACTTCAGTTTCATCCATATAATATGATGATACCGTAATTCTTCTGGGCATATTGTTCCACGAATACATCATATCTTGTTCAACTCTACCCATTTGGAACGCTCCACCTTCTATAAAAACTAAACCCGGTCCTGTATTTTGCTCATTAAAAGAAGATACTTCAAAACCTCCGTTGTCAGCAGAGTTATACATCCACCCTGTTGAAGATGAATGTGTTCCTAAATTTACAGAACTTGAACCACCGCTTCCGCATGAATTTAAAACAAAAGCTAAAGCAACAAAAGTTGCAATCGGAAATAATAATTTCATTTTCATCTGTCTTTTTTTATTTTTTTCAATTATTAAATGTTCGCCTGTCTTATAAGAATTAAGGTGAACTTTCATAAATATTTTCCGTTAAATATGTTTTATAAATCGAAAATTATTTATGTTAATTTTATTTAAAAACCTGTTTTAATTTTCAATTCACAAATATAACTAAAAATCTGAACAATATATTGTGTTCTTGAATTTTCTTTTTTCAGAACAATTAAACTTATATTTCAGACTAATCTGATTATAACTGATTGGTATTGTTATGAATCTGGCAAAATTAATTTCGTAAATATATGATATTCTGATGTTTCTGTAATTCAGCCCTAATGATATAATTGATCCTAAAGTGTTAAATTTTATATTATGTTTTAAATAAAACCTTGTTAAAAAAATGTTATTAATTATATGAACAGCATATATTATTTGATGAAAATTATTTTGAAAGTTGTATATAACTTCCGGTATTATAAAAAGTTGCGATTTATACTGTTCTTTTTTAACAGAAAAAATCTTGCCAAAATTAAAATTAATTGCCGGATTGAGTAAATTATTTTTATCTTTTAAAAAGAATTTGTCTATATGTTGAACTGATAATCCTGTTCTGTAATTGTGTGATAAGAAAGATGTCCCAACAGAGAAGTCGTATGTTTTTACATCACGAAATCCGGATTCTGATGATACCTGATTTATAAGTCCGGAAATCGGATCAATTTGATCACTGAAAATTAACTTATCTGTGTTAATATTCTGCTGAAAATATGAGACTTGCAAAGCTGTATTTATTAGCTTTCGTTCATTAATATTTATTTTATATGAATAAATACCTGAAACAGAAAGATTGTTAATTGAGCCTTTTCCTTGTCGGTTGTTATATAATAAGAATGCAAAACCGCTGTTGTGTTTAGATAGGTTCTGATTATATGAAAATGAAAAAAGATTATTAAAAAGATTCATTTTGTAATTCAAATCAATTTCAGGACATTTACTTAAGCCTGAATATGAAGGGTTTAATAAAATTTTTTCGGAATAAGGATCAGAGAAACTAAAATCTTGTGAAATTGCATTATGATTATTAAAAAAAAACATACTCAAAAATATAAAAATTCGTTTAACAGAATAAATTAGTCTTAATTTTGTTAAATATATATTATTGAATATAAACATTAATAAAAATGATTAAAATTTCTGCAAAAGTTTTGTTTATCAGCTTTTTCTTATTTTTCAATAAAGTTGAAAAAATATCTTCGCAAACATTCTCAAAAAAAATCAATTGGCAAAATAAAAGATTTGTTTCTGATTCAATAACGGGATATTATGTGTTAGATTTTGAAAAAGCAGCAATGTTTTCTGATAATAAATTACCATATTTTGCTGAAAATATTAATATAAGAAAGTTTTATGACCAAAACTTTGATTATAAAGTAAAACTTGAAAATCCTGAATATATTGTATTTAAAAATGATGAATTATCAGGTGTGAAAGGACTTGAAAATATAAAAGAATCAATAATTATTGAATCTGAAGTTCATTTAGCGAGAGGAGTTCCGTATTTACAATATAAACTTATTCCTGCTAAAAGAAATAAAACTACCGGAAAGATTGAAAAACTCACCGGTTTTAAAATAAAGATTGTAAAAACTCCAAGAAAAAAATCCGGTAAGCAAAAGTTATATGCAGAAAATTCAGTTTTACAAAGCGGAACATGGGTGAAGATAAGAATAAGTAAAACGGGTTTATATAAATTAACTTTTGAAGAATTACAGAGTATGGGAGTTGCAAATCCCGAGAATGTTCGTGTGTTTGGAAATGACGCAGGTTGGTTGCCGATGATTGCCGGAGAGGAAAGACCTGATGATCTTATTGAAAATGATATATTATTTTCGAATAATTCAATTATTTTCTTTGCTTACGGTCCTGATAAACATGATTATAATGAAAGTAAAGGTATTTTCGAGCCTCGGCATCACTATTATTCAGAGTATGCATATTATTTCTTAACATCAGAACATAACAGCGGATATGATAATTCCGTAAAAACCATTAATTCAACTACACAACCGGAAACTCACAGTGTAAATACATATGATGCTTTTGCAGTTCATGATAATGACGTATTGAATATTGCTCAAACAGGCAGAATATGGTATGGTGAGTCTTTTGATATTAATAATAATCAAAATTTTGATTTCTCTTTTTCGAACTTAATTAATAGTAATACCGCACGTATAAATATAAATGTTGCTTCAACTTCTTTAAGTTCATATTTTACGGCAAGTGTGAACGGCGAATCTCAAAATATTACATTTTCCGGAAATTATGATAGTCACATTACTGCTTTCAGGTCATCAAAGAGTTTTGATTTTAATACAGGAACTTCAGATAATATTTCAGTTAATTTGAATTTTAACAGTGGTTCGCCGGCGGTTAGATCATGGTTGGATAATATTTATATTAATGCAAAATGTGATCTTCGTTTTACAAGCGGACAAATGTTATTTCGTAATGCAGAAACTTTGGGTGAGACTAATATTACTAAATACACTTTAAGTGATGCAGGAAGTTCCGTAATTGTTTGGGATATTACTGATCCTGTAAAACCAAAAAGAGTAAATTCAAATATTACAGGAACTAATCAAACATTTATATTCTCAAGTTCAGAATTAAAAGAATTTACAGCATTCGATAATACATCTTTTTTAAAACCTGATCTTGAAAATGTTGAACAAGTTTCAAATCAGAATTTACACGCTACGCCCGGAAATACTGATATGATAATTGTTACAAATCCGGACTTTATGGCTCAAGCAAATGAATTAAAAAACTTGCATGAAACCATGGATAATATGAATATAAAGATTGTTACACAACAACAGGTTTATAACGAGTTTTCATGTGGAGCTGACGATTTTTCTGCAATAAGAGATTATGCAAGAATGGTATATCATAAAGCAAGCTCGCAAGATACTTTAAGATATTTATTACTTTTCGGCGACGGCTCATATGATAACAGAACAGGCATAGGTGAAAACGGTAACTATATGATAACTTTTCAACGCAAATACTCCGAAGGGCTGACTGTTAAAGGTGTATCAGATGATTTTTTCGGATTGTTGGATGACGATGAAGGCGATTTCGAAGACAGCCTTGACGGTATGTTGGATATTGGTGTAGGACGAATACCGGTGAGTACAGTTCAACAAGCTTCAGAGCATATTGCAAAAATTAAAAATTATATAAGTTCCTCTACTTACGGAGATTGGAGAAATCAATTATGTTTTATAGCTGATGATTTAGGTGAAAACGATTCTATTCATATGACACAAACTGAAGATATAATTGATACTATTAGTAAGTATTATCCCGGTTTGTGTTTTAATATTGAAAAAATATATCTTGATGCTTATACACAGTACACTGAATCGGGTGGTGAACGATATCCGGATGCTAATAATGCCATAAATAACAGAGTACAAAAAGGAACTTTATTAGTAAACTATATAGGGCATGGAGGTGTACACGGTTTAGCACACGAAAGAGTTGTTTCAATCAGTGAAATTGAAAGCTGGAAGAACTTTGATAAATTAGCTTTATTTGTAACAGCGACATGTGAATTTACAAGATTTGACGATTATGAGTTTACATCTGCAGGAGAACGAGTTTTTTTAAATCCCGATGGCGGTGCTATAGCTATGTTTACTACAGCAAGAGTTGCATTTATTGGTTCAAACGGTCAGTTAACAAAAGAATTTTACAGAAATGCTTTTAAAAGCTTTGATACAGGTGAAAGGTACAGATTAGGTGATATTATCAGGATTACAAAAACAAATGTAAATTCTGATAATAATTTCATCTTCTTTTTGATGGGAGACCCGGCATTAAAACTTGGTTATGCGGCTGACAATAAAGTTGTTACGACATTAATAAATGATCATTCAATTGCAGAAATTGATACATTAAAAGCTTTAAGTGAAGCCTCTTTTTCCGGTGAGGTTCAAGATA
>JAUVIG010000055.1 GCA_030592825.1 Chlorobiota bacterium
AAATTTTTTGAAATAGCTACGGCTATTACATAAAATTTGTGCCTCGCATCTTATTCATTATATTTGTTTCTTGAAAGAAATTAATTAATAGAGGTTACCTTAATTTTAACTAAATTACATTTTTAATGAAACGACATCTTTTATTCGTATTATTTTTTTTGTTTATTAATGTATATTCTTTTTCTCAAATAGATTTAGAATACAAAAATAAAATTTATAAAAATAACATTAAAACGGTTTTATTTTACAGAACCGGCTGGGAATTCAGTTATCCTATATTAGAACTGAATTCAGATAAACAATTAATATTGGAATTTGATGATCTGAATGATTTTGTTACTGATTATTCATATACATTAATACATTGTGATTCGGATTGGAAGCCTTCAAACTTAAATCCCGTTGAATACTTGAAAGGTTTTGAAGAGGAACAAATCCAAGATTATGAAAGTTCGTTTAATACATTAGTTCAATACACTCATTATAGATTATCGATACCAAATAAATATATGCAACCTGTAATTTCAGGTAATTACTTACTGCTAATTTACGAAGGTTATGAAAGAGACAATCCAATAATCAGCAGAAGATTTTATATGGTTGACGAACAGATTGATATTGACGCTGTTGAGAAACGCTCTACTATTGTTAGTTCAATTAATGATTCCCAAGAAATTGAAATCATATTAAATGATAAAAAGAGGCTGATATTTAATCCTCAAGATCATTTAAAAGTTATTATTTCTCAAAATAATAATCAAAACAATATTATTGAACTAAATACTCCTGATTATATTAAAGGAAATATTTTTGAATACACTAATCCTCGAAAAATAAAATTTAAAGGGGGTAATGAGTACAGATATTTTAATGTTAAAAACACAAAATATGTTACAGATCGCATAAATGCTATTCATTTTATTAAACCTTACTATATTTTTGAATTGTATAGAGAAAAATCGGAAGTAATGCTGCCGTATTCATATGCACAAGATATTAACGGTGAAATGTTAATTGTAGCTGACAATATTGATAACTATGAGTTAGAAGCGGATTATGTATATGTTGATTTTACCTTGGATTATGATTTTAATCTTACGACCGGAAATTTTTATGTTTATGGAGCTATATCCGGTTGGGATATTAATGACAGTAATAAAATGGCTTACGATTTTGGAGATAAAGCATATAAATTAAGAATGTTAATTAAGCAAGGTTTTTATAATTATGAATATGTATTTGTTGATAATAAAAATAATAAAATTGATCTTTCATATACTGAGGGTAATCATTATGAAACAGAAAATAATTATGTGATTTATGTTTATTATACACCTCAAGGAAGTGAGTATGATCATTTGTTAGGATATAAAATTATAAATTCTTTGAAAAGATTATAAAAAAGTCGGTAAAAAATACCGACTTTAAATATTTTTGATTTTTTTAAACTATACTAATTGTCGTAAACTCCTTTCTTTAATTTATCTTGTATTTCAGAAAAAGCTGCAATTGTTTTATCAACATGCTCTTGTTCGTGAGAAGCTGTAGGGATTAAACGTAACATTATTTTTCCTTTCGGAATAACAGGATATACAACCGCAGAGCAAAAAATACCGTAATTTTCACGAAGATCTTTGGTGATTTTGATAACCATTGTATCATCACCTTCAAAAAACACAGGAGTTACAGGTGATTCAGTTACACCAAGATTAAAACCGTTTTCTTTTAACCCTTTTTGAAGAGAATTTACAATTGACCAAAGTTTATTTTTATATTCCGGATTTTTTTGTAATAATTCTAAACGTTTCATCGCTCCTATTACCATAGGCATCGGTAATGATTTAGCAAAGATTTGTGATCGCATGGTGTAACGCAAATAATCAATTATTCCTTTTTCAGCCGCAACAAAAGCACCTATACCTGCAAATGCTTTTGCAAATGTTCCGAAATAAACATCAACTTTGTCTTGAACACCGAAATGCTCATCTGTTCCTGCACCGGTTTCACCCATTGTGCCTATTCCGTGAGCATCATCAATGAAAAATCTGAAATCATATTTATCTTTCAGGTCAGTAATTCCTTTCAAATTACCAAGGTCTCCTTCCATACCGAAAACACCTTCTGTAATTACAAGAATACCACCATTATTATTCCCTTTGTTTTTTAAAAAATTTGTTGCATGTGCAAGTTGTTTATCAAGACTTTCCATGTCGTTATGTTTAAAAACAAAACGTTTGCCCATGTGTAATCTTGAACCGTCTAAAATACATGCATGCGAATCAGAATCATAAACAATAACATCATTTCTGTCAACTAATGAATCAATAATCGAAACCATTCCTTGATAACCGTAATTCAAAAGGTAGCCACTTTCTTTACTTACAAAATCAGCCAATTGTTGCTCAATCTTTTCATGATATTTGGTCTCTCCTGTCATCATTCTTGCACCCATAGGATATGCCAAGCCCCATTTTGCAGCTGCTTCGGCATCTGTTTTTCTGATTTCAGGAAGATTTGCTAAACCAAGATAATTATTAACACTCCAAGTAATGACTTTTTTTCCTTGAAAGGTCATAACAGGCCCAATTTCCCCTTCTAATTTTGGAAATGTCATATAACCGTGAACTAAATTTTGATATTTCCCAAGATCAGTTTTAGAAGTGTCTAACTTTTTAAAAATATCCATGATTCTGATTTTAATTATTAATACATTTGTGTTAAGAATTTGCAAATATATAAAAAACTTTTCTCTAAATTAAATGATATTCCGGAAGTTAATTTTTACTTCAAAATGTAAATTAGTATCTTTGTGCCTTATTTTATTAAAAATTGATGAAACATTTAATTAGCGGAATTCAACAAATAGGAATAGGTGTAATAAACCTGCAAGAAGCTGAAAAATGGTATAGAGAAAATCTGGGTTTTGATATACATATAGTAGATGATAACGGAACTGCTGAAAAGATGTTAAGATATACCGGCGGAGAACCGCAAAACAGACATGCAATTATTACTTTAAATTTGCAGGGAGGAGGCGCACTGGAAGTTTGGCAATACAAAACCAGAGAACCTCAATTTGCAAAATTTGAAATACAAGCCGGAGATATTGGTATTTATGTAACAAAGATAAAAAGTAACAAAATTGAAGAAGTTTACGATGTCTTTAAAGAAAAAGACATAAAACTTTTATCAGAAATTGAAGAAGACCCTGCAGGTAACAGACATTTCTTTTTTGAAGATCCGTATGGTAACGTTTTTCAAGTTGTAAACGAGAACTCAATTTTTACAGGAACTAATGCCTTAAACGGAGGTGTTTTCGGTGCTATAATTGGTGTAGATGATATTGAAAAATCTGTAAAATTTTATTCTGAAATACTGGGATATGATGTTACAGAATATAAAAAAACTGCTGTTTTCGAAGACTTTAAAGGCTTAAAACGAGGCAATCATAAATTTGACAGAGTATTATTATCTCACAGCAAACCGCGACAAGGTGCATTAAGTAAGATGCTCGGCAAAAGTCAAATAGAATTGATAAAAATTCATGATGTCAAACCTAAAAAGATTTTTGAAAACAGGTATTGGGGAGATCCGGGGTTTATTCAAATTTGTTTTGATGTTCGAAATATGAAGGGTTTGAAAGAACATTGTGATAAATTCGGACATTCGTTTACTATAGACAGTAATCCTGATATATATAAATCCGGAGGTAATATATTTGATATGGGTGATGCAACAGGCCATTTTACATATATTGAAGATCCTGACGGAACTTTAATTGAGTTTGTTGAAACATATAAAATTTCTGTTATTAAAAAACTCGGATGGAATCTTAATTTAATGAAAAGAAAACCCGAAAAAGCATTACCAAACTTTATGTTGAAAACTTTAGCTTGGAACAGAGTGAAATAAGAGTATAATTATGGTGAATCAATTAAAAAACGAAATTAAAGATAAACCAATCACAGACCAACTAAAGATCTTAGCCGAAAAGTTCAAAAACAGAATAGCTTTTTCTACAAGTTTTGGTCTCGGGGATCAGGTAATTACTGACATTATTTTTAGTAATAACATTCCTGTTAAAGTATTTACTTTAGATACAGGCAGATTATTTGAAGATACCTATAAGGTTTGGGATAAAACACTTAAAAAATATAAAAAGAAGATCATTCCGTTTTTTCCGAATAAAGAAGATGTTGAGAAAATGGTTTTTGAAAAAGGGATTAACAGTTTTTATGAATCACCTGAAAACAGAAATGAGTGTTGCAGGATAAGAAAAGTTGAGCCATTAAACAGAGCACTCAAAGATATTGATCTTTGGATAACCGGTATTAGAGCAGAACAGTCTGTAACAAGAACTGAATTAAACTTTTTTGAAGAAAATAAAACGTATAATTTAATTAAATTCAATCCGGTATTAAAATGGTCATTAGATGATATTATTAAACACATTAAAACTAATGAAGTGCCGTATAACGACTTATATAATAAAGGTTTTATAAGTGTAGGGTGTGCTCCCTGCACAAGAGCTGTAAAACTCGGAGAAGAAATCAGAGCAGGAAGATGGTGGTGGGAAAGTAAAGAAAAAAAGGAATGTGGTATCCATGTTTCACAAAATGAAAATTTGAAATTTGAAATTAAAAATTATGATAACAGTTGAAAATTTAGATATTTATAAATTATCAGAAGAAATAAAGATCAAACAAAAGAATACGAAGAAATAATTAATGAATTGGAACCAAAACTAAATGCTTTTATAAACAAAACAAGAAACTCATAATTACAAATTTTTTAGGTTTAAAGTTTCCAATTTCCAATTTCCAAACAATATGAATAAATACAACTTAAATCATTTAAGAGAATTAGAAGCAGAATCAATTTTCATTTTCAGAGAAGTTGCTGCTCAATTTGATAATCCTGTAATCCTGTTTTCAGGAGGAAAAGACTCAATTGTTATGTTTCATCTGGCAAGAAAAGCATTTCATCCTGCAAAAGTACCAATACCTTTATTACATATAGATACAGGGCATAACTTTAAAGAAACCCTGAAATTTAGAGACGATCTCGTTGAAAAATTTGGTGTTAAGCTTTATGTCGGTTCTGTTCAAAAAACTATTGACCAAGGAAAAGTTCAAGAAGAAACCGGTTATAATGCAAGTCGTAATGTATTGCAAACTACCACTTTATTAGATGCTATTGAAGAACATAAATTCGATGCTGCAATAGGAGGCGGAAGGCGAGATGAAGAAAAAGCACGAGCAAAAGAAAGATTTTTTTCTTACCGAGATGAATTCGGACAATGGGACCCGAAAAATCAAAGACCTGAATTATGGAACCTGTTCAACGGCAAAAAAAGAATGGGAGAACATTTCAGAGTATTTCCTTTAAGCAATTGGACTGAACTTGATGTTTGGCAATACATATTCATGGAGAATATTGAAATTCCTTCAATTTATTTTACACACAAAAGAGAAGTATTTAAAAGAGATGGTGTTTGGTTAGCTACAGCTTCTTTTATGACATTGAAACCCGATGAAAAAGCTGAAGTGCTTGATGTACGTTGCAGAACTATAGGTGATATCACAAATACAGGTTTAACACTGTCAAAAGCTGATAATTTAAAAGATATTATTGATGAAATTGCAGTTGTCAGAACAACTGAAAGAGGCACCCGTTTTGACGATAAACGATCTGAAACTGCTATGGAAGACAGAAAAAAAGAAGGATATTTTTAGTTTCGAAATTAGAAAATGGAAACTTGAAATTCAAGCATCTTGAAGAAACAAAAACATGGTTAAAAAAATTAATCAGAAGAAAAGTTATTGACAAAGAACAAATCAGTAAATACAAAATAATAATTAAATTGAGTTAGGTCCAAAATTCAATGCATTTATTAACAAAACAAGAAATTCATAATTAGAAATAAGAAGCCGGAATATAAATTTTAAATTTCTAGTTTCAAGTTTCAAGTTTTATGTTTTATGTTTCAAATTTCAAAATAATATGAACGATAATAACAATAATTCAAACGGCTATCTCGACATGGAACTTATGCGGTTTACTACCGCAGGAAGTGTCGATGACGGAAAAAGCACATTAATCGGGAGATTACTTTATGACAGTAAATCAATATTTGAAGACCAGATTGAAGCAATAGAAACAGCAAGTAAAAACAGAGGGAAAGAAGAAGCAGACTTGGCACTTTTAACCGACGGGTTAAGAGCTGAAAGAGAGCAAGGCATTACTATTGATGTTGCATACAGATATTTTGCAACTCCTAAAAGAAAGTTCATCATTGCTGATACTCCGGGGCATATTCAATATACAAGAAATATGGTAACAGGCGCATCTACTGCCAACCTTGCCGTAATACTGATTGATGCACGTAACGGTGTGGTAGAACAAACCTTAAGGCATACTTATATTGCGTCATTGCTTCAAATTCCGCATATAGTAGTTTGTATAAATAAAATGGATCTTATTGATTATAATGAAAAAAAATACCATAAGATCAAAAGACATTTTATGGAATTTGCTCCTAAACTCGATATAAAAGATATACGTTTTATTCCAATCAGTGCTTTAAAAGGAGATAATGTTGTTGACAGTTCTAAAAAAATGGAATGGTATACCGGTGCTACACTTATGCATGTATTAGAAAATATATTTATATCAGGAGACAGCAATTATGTTGATGCCAGATTCCCCGTTCAATATGTAATTCGTCCTCAAAATAATAAATACCATGATTACAGAGGTTACGGCGGAAGAATTGACGGCGGAATTTTCAGAGTTGGAGATAAAGTTAAAATATTACCTTCTGGATTCGAATCTGAAATCAAATCAATTGATACTCTTAATGAAAGTCTTGAACTTGCATATGCCCCTCAATCAGTATCCGTTACAATTAAGGATGATATTGATATAAGCAGAGGTGATATGATCGTTAAATCAAATAATTTACCTAACCAAAGCCAAGATATAACAGCAATGATAAGTTGGTTTCATGAAAGACCGTTAATAGTTGGCGGAAAATACTCATTAAGACATACAACAAAAGATATTAGATGTATGGTCAAAGAAGTACGTTTCAAAATGGATATCAACACTTTGGAAAGGAATTATGACGATAAGACCATAAAAATGAATGATATTGCTCGTATTCATATAAGAACTACACAACCTCTGTTTTATGATTCATACAGAAGAAACAGGAATACCGGAAGTTTCATTCTAATTGATGAAGTAACTAATGAAACTGTCGGTGCCGGAATGATCATTGAACGAATATAAAATTATGTGATTCAAAATGTCAAAAATTGTTAAAAATTGATTAAAGAATATTACTTCTTCAAGTTTTTAGTAAAAATTGACTAATTTTGACTTTGAATTGTATAACTCTAAACAAATTTGTTTCAGTAAAATTCACAGACTAAACACTATCTTTCAATGACATTTGATGCAATAATTGTTATACTGGTTTTGCTTTTCCTTGTTGTTTCATTATATAAGGAGATTGTCGGACCTGCCATGACTTTTATTATTGCTGTTATAGTTCTTGGTATCACTCATGTTCTTAATCCTTCTGAAATACTTGACGGTTTTGCCAATGAACAGATTGCAGTTATCGTAATGCTGTTATTAATAGGTGATATTTACAGAAGAACATCTGTCCTTGATATCTTTTTTGACTATATCTTTAAAAGATCAAAATCTGTTAAAAACTTTACGGCAAGGATGATGTTCATTGTAGCACCTTTATCTGCTTTTTTGAACAATACACCTTTAGTGGCATTAATGATGCCCTATGTTCACAACAGCGCCCAAAGGTTTAAAGTATCAGTTTCAAAACTAATGATACCGCTTTCGTTTGCAGCAATTCTCGGAGGATGTGCTACATTAATAGGAACATCTACTAATCTGATTGTTAACGGATTGGTTACAGATCAAAAAATTATTCCGAATTTACCCGAACTTAATATTTTTGATTTTACGGCAGTGGGACTTCCGATGGTTTTTATCGGAATTCTATATATCTTGATTTTCGGTCAAAAAATGTTACCTGACACAAAAAGTGCAATGGAAAACCTGCCTGCTATTGAAAGAGATTATATAGTAGAAGGAAGAATAAAAACTAACAGTTCATTAATAGGTAAAACTATAAATGAAGCAGGCTTAAGAAATTTAGAAGGACTTTTTCTTTTTGAAATATTACGTGAAAATATTCGTATAACTGCTGTACCAAATGATACCATTTTAATAGAAGAAGACATATTGCTTTTTACGGGTAATACTAAATCTATCGCTGATTTTGTTAAGTCTAAAAAAGGCATTGAAATACCTTCAGTAGGTATGTTTTCACGAAAAAAAAATACTGAAGTTATTGAAATTGTTATATCTCATAATTCAAGCTTAAACGGAAAAACTTTAAAGGAAGTTAATTTCAGAGCAAGATTTGATGCTACGGCAATTGCTGTTCATCGTGACGGAGAAACCGTTGCCGGAAAGATAGGGAATGTAGAACTGAAATCAGGAGATGCAGTATTACTTTTAGCCGGTACTTACTTTGAAGCTCGACTAAAAGATACAATTGATTTCTTTTTAATATCAAGAGTCAAAGAAATCAGAAGAATTGGAATCGGCAGAACAGCATTTCTTGTTGGCGGTACTGTAGTTGTGATTCTTTTATCTGCTCTCGGATTAATAAAATTCTTTAATGGTTTATTAGTATTATTAACAGGACTTGTTATTTTTAAAATCACCAAACCTAAAAATTTAGTAAAAAGTGTTGATTATGAATTAGTATTGATAATAGCTTTATCTCTCGCTCTCGGTTTGGCTATGATTAAAACAGGTGTTGCCGATTTATTTGCAGAAGGTATTATTGCTGTATTCAAACCATTTGGAAAAATAGGAATTTTATCAGGTATATATTTAATTACAACAATTCTTGCGGCATTTATTACTAATAAAGCAGCAGTTGCAGTAATATTTCCTGTTTCTCTGACATTAGCCCAAGAATTAAATTTGGATGTTATGCCTTTTATTTTAGTCGTTGCATATGCTGCAGCTGCAAATTTTATGACTCCCATTGGTTATCAAACCAATTTAATGGTGTACGGACCGGGGGGATATAAATTTAAAGACTTTTTTAAGATAGGTGCACCATTAACTCTTATATATATGGTTGTAACTATTACAATTCTTAGTTTAATATATTTTTAACTATATGAATAAAACTGCATTAATAACCGGAGCAACTTCAGGTATCGGAGAAGCAACTGCTTTGATCTTAGCTAAAAACAATTATGATCTTATTATCACCGGAAGGAGAAAAGAACGTCTTCTTGAACTTGAAAAAATAATTAAAACTGAATACAATGTTGATATTTTAGTTTTGCAATTTGATATAAGAAAAAGAGAAGAAACAAAAAAACAAATTGAAAATTTAACCGGCAAATGGAATGATATTTCTATTTTGATAAATAATGCCGGTCTCGCATCCGGAGTAGATTTTATTTATGAAGGAGATATTGATGATTGGGAAAAAATGATTGATACAAATATCAAAGGATTATTATATATTTCAAGGGCAATTATGCCCGGTATGGTTAACAGAAGATCAGGGCATATTGTTAATATCGGTTCTGTTTCAGGTAAAGAAACTTATTTAAAAGGGAATGTATATTGCGCCTCAAAACATGCTGTTGATTCAATTACAAAAGCAATGAGAATGGATATGTTACCATATGGAATTAAAGTAACTTCTGTTAATCCGGGTATGACGGATACAGAATTTTCTTTGGTAAGGCTTGGTGATAAAGATGCTGCCGATAAAGTATATACCGGATTAACACCTCTTTATGCACAAGATATTGCTGAAGCAATTGAGTTTGTAATAACTCGTCCTAAACATGTAAATATAAATGATATACTAATCATGCCGACAGCCCAAGCTAATTCATCACATACACACAGAAAAGAATAATGAAATTGTTTAACAGTCGCATAGCGACGACCTATTTGTAGCTCCTGACGGGAGTCAGGAAGAGGAGTTAGAATTTTTCAATAAATCCCGTAGGGATGGTCTTAATCGGAATAAAATGGACATAAACAAGTTAATAGATACAGCAATAGAAGCATCAATAGAAGCCGGGAAAGAAATTTTAAAAGTATATGAAACAGATGATTTCCGGATAGTTTCAAAAAATGACAACTCTCCATTAACAAAAGCAGATCAAAATGCACACAACAAAATTGTCAGTTTTTTAGAAAAAACAGAAATACCAATCTTAAGTGAAGAAGGTAAACATTTACCGTATGATGAACGGAAAAAATGGGATTATTTCTGGTTGGTTGATCCGCTTGACGGAACAAAAGAATTTATAAAAAGAAATGGTGAATTTACAGTTAATATTGCACTGATAAAAGGAACAACTCCAATTGCGGGAATAATTTATGTTCCGGTTACAAAAGTTTTATACTTTGCAAATAGTGATAAAGGCGCATATAAAATTGAAGATATTGATTCGGAAGATCTTCATGATTTTGACTTTGAAGTTTTAAGGTCAAATGCCGTAAAACTTCCTGTCCCTGATTTTGAACGGCCTTATACGGTTGTTGGAAGTCGTTCACATATGTCAGAAGAAACAACTCAATATATTGAAAAGTTAAAAGAGGAGCACGGTGACATTGAAATGTTATCGGTTGGCAGTTCTTTGAAACAATGTATGATCGCTGAAGGTAAAGCAGATATTTATCCTCGCTTTGGCCCAACAATGGAATGGGATACAGGAGCCGGACATGCAATTATTAATGCTTCAGGAGGATCCATAACACAAGCTGACGGTTCTCCTTTAATATATAATAAAAAAAATTTATTAAACCCTTATTTTATAGTAAAAAGGAATCTTTAATGCAGATTGTATTATTATGATGAACTTGAGGGACAGATCAGTAATAATTCTTATTGCGGTAAATCTTCTTCCGTTGGTCGGAGTTCTCTGTTTTGATTGGGATGCTATAATGATTGTAATGTTTTATTGTATTGAAACATTTATAATTGGTGTTTTCAATATTGCTAAAATGATAAAATCAGAAGCAGAAATTCCAAAAGAACATCTACAAAAAAATGTCTCTAATTTCAGTCAAACTAATAATTTCGGGAATAAACCCGGATGTATTAAAGCAGCGATGGTTCCGTTTTTTATTGTCCATTATAACGCTTTTGTAATTATTCAAACTGTGGTGATTGTACTTTTGTCAATTCAAGCTTCAGATATTGAACTTAATTTGAATAGTTTTATTAGTTATGAATTTATAATTAATGTGGTATTGATTGTTTTCAGTCATGCATATTCTTATAAAAAAAATTATATTGATAAAGAAGAATATAAAAAACAACCAATTACCTCTCTAATGTTTACACCTTATAAGCGAGTATTTATTCAGCAATTTACAGTTATTCTCGGAACTTTTTTCATAATATTGTTTCAAGGTCCGGCAGGCTTCTTAATTTTACTGGTGGGATTAAAATTAATTTTCGATATTAGAGCACATAAAATATCTCATAGAGAGAAGAATTCATTTTTAGATAAAATGATTGATTTGCAAAAAGAAAGTAAATAAATAAAACATTGAAAACATGTAATATTTCAATTCTCACGAAGTTATCTTGTTTGCAAGATAATATTTCGTCTTTTTGTTTTGTACATAGGATAAAAACACCTATATTTGTCTTGCGTTCAGGATAACTTGCTTATGAAAAAAAAGACATTCAAAAAAATAATCATTGAATATCAAGAGTATCTGTCTGATATTAAGCTTGTCAGAAGACATTATACTGTTGAAAAAAATGCAAATTATGTATTTGTCGGACAAAGAAGAGTCGGCAAAACCTATTTCATGTATCAAATAATTACTGATTTAATAAAATCAGGAATAAAAAAAGAGCAAATTTTATACATTAATTTTGAAGATGAGCGTCTTTTGGAATTGAAAACAGATGATTTGCAATTAATAATTGAAAGCTATAAAGAACTATTTGATTTAAAACCAATATTATTTTTTGATGAAATACAAAATGTCAAGAACTGGGAGAAATTTGTAAGACGATTATCCGACCAAAAGTATAGAATATATATTACCGGAAGCAATGCAGAATTATTAAGTAAAGAAATAGCATCAACTCTCGGCGGCAGATTTTTGGTTAAAGAAATTCACGGATTGTGTTTTAAAGAATTTTTAGAATTTAAAAATGTAAAACTTCAAAAAAACTTTGAATATAAAGAACAAAAATATCAAATAATAAAACTGTTTGAAGATTTCTTCTATTATGGCGGATTTCCGGAAACAATAAATTTCAAAAATAAAAAAGAATATTTGAGTAACTTATATCAAAAGGTCTTCTATGGTGATATTGTGAGCAGATATAAAGTTAATAATAATTTTGCATTAAAGCTGTTGATAAAAAAAATTGCTGAAAACACAAATGATGCAACTTCATTTAACAGATTAAAAAATATTATAAAAGCTGTCGGAGTCAATGTAGGTACTTCTACATTAATAAATTATTTCAGTTATCTTGAAGATGCTTTTTTTATTTATGATATAAAAAATTATAATTCTAAATTTGCAGAAAAAGAGAGTATTAAAAAATTTTATTTTGCAGATAACGGAATTTTGAACCTGTTTTTATTAGAACCCGAATCAAAGCTTATAGAAACTCTTGTTTTTAACACTTTAAGAGCTAAATATTCAAGTGAAAACATTTATTATTATCGTGATAAAATTGAAATTGACTTTTATTTGCCGAAAAAGGAACTGATACAAGTTTCTTACGATTTGAAATTTGAAAAAACAAGAAACAGAGAAATAAATGCAATATTAAAAGCAAAAGATGAATTAAAAGCAACAAAATATACAATTATAACTTATAATGAGGAAGAAATAATTGAAATACAAAATACAAAAATTGAAGTTGTGCCTGTTTGGAAATGGGTATTAAAATTTTAATTTTAGCATGTAATAAAAAAATAATTTAATGTTTGAAATAAAATGGTTTGCCGTAAGTATAGTATCTTGCTTTCTGTTTTTAGGAATAACGTCTTATGCACAAAAAGTTATATACATAGATGCAGATTACATATTAAAGCAGCATGGATTTAAGTATCATGGCAGATTAAGTTTTATTAAAGGGGATTCCGTTTTTGATGTAGGAGATGACAGAAACTTTCCGGATGACAACGGTATTAATTTATATAGAACTAATTTTTCAAAATATAATTCTGAAAAAAATACCGGCGATGTAATTCCTGTTTCTGAATTAAAGAAAATTGAAATTGAATTATTACTGCAAAAAATAAAGCAATATCAATTTACAGGGATATATAAAAGAAAAGACAGGCAGTCTGAAATAAATCTTCAGTTGTATAATAAAAACCTGTTTATTCGAGGATTATATAAAAATAGTTCAAAACTTTATGATACTGATTTCTTTTGTTTTTATTTTATTATTGTAAATAATAATACTCCGATAATTATATTGTATAATTGTTCTTATGTTCGTAATAAACAAATAAAAGGATATATTATTCCGTGGGAAAACGGATATGAGGCATACTATAATCGTGTTAGTCTGCAAAAAACAGAAAAGCGAGATGATATATACGCAGAGAACTTGTTGACAAAAACAGATATTACTGACTTAGGTCTAGAGTATTTCTATAAAATTAAATCAGTTAACGATACATATATCTTGAAAGAAAACCGCAAAGCAAGAAATTTTTTTTTCGAACCACAAGAAATAAAAGAAAAGAATATTCAAGCCTATACCTATTATGAGTTTAATCATTCACTTCAATTTATCCAAAACAATCAAGTTTTTTGTATTAACAAATTGGGGAATAAAACGACAAGTCCAAAACTTGTTTATCCGGTTGTTTGCAGTTTTAATACACCAACCCTTGAAAAAATAATATACATTAAAGAGAATCGTTTTTATTATATTGAAAAATC
>JAUVIG010000039.1 GCA_030592825.1 Chlorobiota bacterium
ACTAATAATTTCACGTTCTTTACCACTCAGTCCTTTGAAAAATAGTTTTTCCATACATTATTCTTGTTGATAATACCAATATCTGTCATTATTTACGATACAAATATAATACATTTTATATTATAACCGCAATTAATTACAAACATTGTCATGTTTTACACTTATAATGTAATTAATATTGTTGTTTATATGAAGAAAAGAATTATCAACATTATTAAAAACTTGTAAATAGTAATTGTTGTTCCTTTTATAAAACACAAACTTGTCCTGTTTTTTCAAATATTTCTACAGGTTTTATAATTCTGCTGATATCGCATTAGAATAAACAGCATCTTCCCAAAATGTTTCCGAATGTAAAACCTCTCTTGCTTTGTTAATGATTTCTTTAATATTCATACCGGAATGAAAATTTTTCAGCAAGTAAAGTCTTGTTTACAAAAAAGCAAGAAACAATTATGCAAATTGCTTCATACTTTTCTTTTGTTTATGATAAAGATTATTTTTACAAATGTAGAAACAGAAATCCTTTTTATATTAATTTTGCAGAAAAAATAAAAAGTGGATTTAAAAAAATATAAAATTACGGATGAACCTGTTAAAAGCACAAAGAGTGATTATATTAATAAACTGATAGCAAAATCATATCTTGCTGTTCAAGATAATCCGAAAAAGCAAATAAAAAAACTTAAGGCATTAATTGAAAAATATCCGGATGTTCCTGCTTTTAAAAATTATCTGATGGCTGCATATAAAATAACAGGAGATAAAAAAAGAGCTCTTAAAGTTATAAAAATTATTAATGAACAACATCCGGACTACTTTTTCGGAAAAACCAGTTTAGCCGAACATTATTTAGATAAAGGGAAATATGAAAAAGTACCTGAAATATTGGGATCAATAAAAGATATAAGTGAAATTTATCCCGAAAAAGATGTTTTTCATATTTCAGAAGTTGCAAATTTTCATCATTTTGTTGCACAATATTATTTAGAAAAAGACGGAGATGAAGATGAGAATTATCAAAACCATTATGATACTCTTATCTCAATCCATGAGGAATTATACGGCACTTCTGAAAATAAATATACAAAAAGTCTTGACATGTTTTGACTTTCAAAAAGAATGAAAGCCGGATATGAAAATTTAAAAAAAGAACGAGAAAAGACAGTCAATGTAGAAGCTGACGAGTATAATAAAGAAATACAAACAAAGGATAAACCTAAATTTAATCATCCTGAAACAGAGGACTTATATTATCTCGGATTTGATATTGATCCGGAATTTTTGAAAAAAATCCTTGCTTTACCGAGAGAATCATTAATTGAAGACCTTGAAACTATTTTAAAAGACAGCATTTGCAGATATGAATTTTTTTGTGAAAAAAAAGAAAATGATGAGTTTTACTTTGAAAACAGTATATTTATCTATCATGCTCTTTATCTGCTTGCAGAATTAAAATCAACAAAAAGTTTAAGCCTGATTACAGGTTTATTAAGACAAGGAAAAGAATTTCTGGATTTTTGGTTTGGTTATACTTTAACCGAAGATATTTGGAAAATCATTTATACTTTATCCGAAGAAAATTTAGAAGAACTTATTGAGTTTGTTAAAGAACCAAGAAGATCCTTGTTTGCAAAAATCACAGTTTTTTCTGTTTTAACACAAATTGTGTTAAACAAACCCGAAAAACGGCAATATATTATTAATATTTACATAGATTTTATAAGCTTTTTCCTGAATAATAAAAACAATCCCGATATTTATGATAATGAACTTACAGGATTTCTTGTAATGGAAATTCTTGACATAAAAGGAAAAGAATTATTAAAGGATATAAAACTTTTATATGATAAAGACATGGTTCTTGAAAGTATTCCGGGAAATTTTGAAGATGTAAAAAAAATACTTATTGAAGGAGAGAGATATGACAGGACATTAAAACCTTTTACCGATATTTTTGAAGAGTATGAAAATATAATGAATACTTGGTCTTATTATCAAGATGAAGAAACAAACATGAATGAAGATGTATATGACGATGAAGATTTATACAGAATACAGAAGAAAATGAATCATGATTCGGAAGAGAATTATTATGATTCTTATGAACAAGGGACATATATCAGAGAGGAAGAGAAAGTCGGCAGAAATGACCCTTGTCCGTGCGGAAGCGGTAAAAAGTATAAAAAATGTTGTATGAATTAAATGTAAACTTTTGAGCAAAGAAATATACATAAAAGGAATCGGTAATGTGATCATTACAAAAAAAAGAGGCGTTCGCAGAATGACTTTAAGTGTAAGGCCTTTTCGTCCGGTAAGGCTTACAATACCTTATTCTCTTTCTTATTCTTCGGCAACATCATTCATTAAAGAAAAAAAAGAATGGATTATTCACAGTAAAGAAAAGATCTCAAATACTGAGAACAAAAGAACCGTTTTTAATGTTGGTTCTGAATTTAAAACAAGAGAAAGAAGTTTGAAATTCAAAGTATCCGAAAATAATAAAAATCAAATAAGAATTACAAATAACAGCATAATTGTTTCCTATGTCGATAAAAATGAAATTGTTGCCGAAGACATGCAAGAGTTTATAAGGCACGGTATTACGGAAGCACTCAGGATTGAAGCTAAAAATTACTTACCTGAAAGAACATCTTTTTTAGCAAAAAAAACCGGTTTCAAATATAACAAGGTATCTGTAAGAAATGCAAAAACACGTTGGGGCAGTTGTTCCGGGGCAAACAACATCAGCCTTAACATCCAATTAATGAGATTACCGGATTATCTTATAGATTATGTTATACTGCACGAACTTTGCCATACAGTTGAAAAAAATCACGGAAAGAACTTTTGGGCTTTATTAGATAAAATATCCGGAAACGCAAAAGGTTTGGATAAAGAGCTAAAAGAGTTTAGTCCGTCCATGTATTAAACTTATATTATCCCTGCAATTTTTGCATAAATTGTAAAATTTGCAGGGATAATTGTGATTTTTATTAATAAATTTGTGCCTTATTTAAAGCATCATGTCTAAAATACTCTTCATAATATTTATTTTTATAAGCACTTTATCTTTTTCTCATCCTCATGTATTTATTAAGGCTGATGTTACAGTTTGCTATAATGAAACAGGTATTAATAAATTGAGGATGAAATATACTTTTGATAAAATATTCAGCAATGATTTGATGCAAATGTTTGATAAAAATAAAAACAAAAAGTTTGAAGCATCTGAAATTGTACAAGTAAAGGCAAAAGCTTTTTCAAATCTTGTTAATTTCGAATACTTTGTTTATGTAATACAAGACGGCAGAAAAATTAAACATAAAAGTGTTTCCGGATTCAGGGCAACAATAAATAATGGTGTTGTAACGTATTATTTTAATATAAATACAAATGTTGATATAGGAAACAGTCCGACAGAAGTAAAGATTGCTGTTTATGATTATTCATATTATATTAATGTAGATGTTAATAAAGGAAACCCGAAATTTGAAGATCCGGATGATTTTATCTATGTTAACAAAATAATTAAAGATTATAAACAAGCCTATTATTTAAAACAAATTTATCCGGATTGTATTGTTTTAGATGTTTATAAACTGTAGATTATGCAGCAAAGCTATCTGCTTATTGTAAGACAGGCAAATAAAAATTGTATTCGCTCAAAACAGATTGAATTAGATTGAATTAGATTGATAAAAAGATACACTGCAACTTCATCAATCTAACTCAATCTTTAATCAATCTATTTATAAATTTATTTTTTTAGATAAAAAAACTTTGCTGAAAATACAATATTTCATAAGATAATAATATTATGTTTAAAAAACTTCTTTTCTCAATTGTTATACTTAACATATTATCATTGATAACAGGATTCAGTCAATCTAACCCTCTGTTTTCAGACACAGAAGTTGTTGATACACTTTTAAATTCTGATTCATCATTTGTTGAAGAAAGTACGGTAATTGATGAAGATGTTGTCAGAATATCTGTTTTCGGGAAATTAATCAGAAAAAATGCAGATTTGCAAAACGATATTAAAGACAGATTTGCCCAATTAGCAACTGACTATTCTTCTTCAAAATCAATGAAAATAATAATAATGCTGTTTTTTCTTGCATTTATATACGGCGTTTTTCATTCTCTCGGTCCCGGACACGGTAAAATCTTTATTTTTTCATATATTTTAACAGAAAAGCCAAAAGTTCTGAGAGCAATATCAATCAGTTATATGATTGCAACTATTCATGCAATATCAGGTTTAGTCGTTGCTCTCGGAATTATTTTTATTTTAAATGAGTACACAAGCTTTTCATATACCTCTTCAAATTCATCTGATATTATATCTCGCATCAGCTTCGGAATAATGATTATTATTGGTCTTTACATGACTTATAAAGCAATTTTTAAGAAAGAACATAGTCATGAACATAAATCAAAAACAGATAAGAAACAACTTATACCTTTTGTTTTGTCTGTAGGACTAATCCCATGTCCCGGAACTATTATTATTGTTACATTTCTCGCTTCTATGAGTTTATTGTACATTGGAATTTTATCGGTAATCTTTATAATTCTCGGAATGGGAATTACCATTTCTGCAATAGGAATTATTTCAATTTTTTCAAAAAAGCTTGTTTTAAAATTAAGCTCTGTCGATTCTGATAAATACGGTAAGATTTACAAATTAACATCTCTCTTCGGAGCTTTTCTTCTGACAATGTTCGGTGTTTTGTTTTTTATCGGCACTTTTTAATATGTTGACGTGTTTCCTGAAATTTAAATATCCCTAAATATTGGTATTGTACAATCATTTAAAACTTATCACTTTTGTATCGTAAAAATAACGATGCAAAAAATACGGCACATATCACATTATCTTTTTATCGGTTTAATTCCTTTCATACTTTTGATGTTTGTGAATGCATCCGTCAACAAACATTCTCACAAATTACCGAACGGAGAAATTATTGTTCATTCACATCCTTTCCAATCATCCGGAACAGATGCTCCTACATCAGGCCATAATCACAGTGAAGAAGAGTATCTTTTCTATGGATTATTAAGTAATACGCTAAATTTGACTTTAATTGTCTCATTTATATTAATTGTCTTCATAAATCAATCAAACAAAAGGCAACTCTTTTTTTATGAATTTCAAAACGACCTCCGTTTCTTAAGAACAGACAGGAACAAAGCCCCTCCGATTTCAGTTTTTTATTAACTGCAATAATTCATTAAACTTTGCCAAAGTTTAAAATACAAACTAGTGTCATGTCAAATTATTATATTTAGGGTGTCGAATAAACTTTTAAGCGGATTAAAACCGCTAAAAAGTATGCTTCACATGTGCTTTTTAGCGGTTAGAACCGCTTAAAAGCTAACCCGATGTTTTAGATTTGACTTGAAACTAATGTTTATCCGGAAAATCATCGGATGAGTATAAAAGCAAGTGCCGGATAAGCTCAAAGTCTTAATTGTCAATTATTTAATAATTCACCCGATGACTATTTCAGTACATTAATAAATACAAAAACAAATGAAAATAATAATAATTATAATAACCGGCATACTAATAAGTTTCAGTATGTTTTCACAAACAAATAAAGAAACTGATGCAATGCTTTTCGGAGATGTAAAATGTAAAGGAGAACATATCCCGTACATAAACATATTAGTTAAAGGAACCAATATGGGAACAATGACAGACGGCACAGGACATTATAAATTAGCAAATTTGCCTGTAGGTAAAGTAACAATTATTGCTCACGGTATTGGTTATATTACACAAGAAAAAGTGGTTGAAATGAAAGCCGGAAAAGCAACAGAATTATTCTTTGAATTGGAAGAAGATGTTTTACAATTAGAACAAGTCGTTGTTACCGGTACCAAAACTGAACATTACATAAAAGATGTTCCTGTAAGAACAGAAGTTATAACATCGAAAGCGATTGAAACAAAAAACGCTGATAATCTTTTTGAAGTTTTGGAAGGAATACCCGGAATAAGAGTAGAAAAACAATGTCAATTTTGTGATTTCTCAATGGTTAGAATGCAGGGTCTCGGAGCAGAACATACACAGGTTTTAATAAACGGACAGCCAATGTATTCCGGTTTGGCGGGAGTTTACGGGCTGCAACAAATCAGTGCAAATGATATTGACAGAGTTGAAATTGTTAAAGGGGCGGGTTCTGCACTTTACGGAAGCAGTGCTGTTGCAGGGGCAATAAATATTATAACAAAAGAACCGACCTATGTGCCGGTAACAAAAATAGGTCTGCAATTTGGGAATTATAATACAAATAAGTATAATATATCATCATCAATCAGAAATGAGAAAGGTAATATTGGTTTAAATATTTTTGCTCAAAAACTCACAGGTGATGCAATTGATGAAACATCAGACGGACTGACACATGACGAAGTTAAAAACAAAGACGGGATTTCTGACAGGGTTTCTTCTAATCTCAATAATGCAGGATTCGGATTGTATATAAATGACTTGTTTTCAAAAAACGATAAATTTATTATCAGGGGAAGATATCTGAATGAAAAAAGGCAGGGCGGAACAACGGATGATGATTATTTTAAAAATCCGCTTACTGACGGAACGGAATGTATTACTACTGACAGATACGAATCGGAATTGTCATATAATAAAAAAATTAAAAATAATTCTGATATTAATTTTTCACTCGCTTACGCCAACCATAGCAGAGATGCTACAAACGACTCATATTTAGGTGATTATATGGACACTCACAATGACAGTGTTCCCGATTTAAGAGAAATGAGGCCTTATCTTGCAAATGAAAATTCAATAACCGGGACATTAACTTACGGAATAAAAATCCAAAACCACCATTTACTGATAGGTACACAAAGTTTTTATAATAAACTTAAAGAATCAGGAATGTATGTTGTTGTTGACCCGGCGAGTCTGTATGTCGGAAGTTCATACAAATCAACAAGTAATAAAACGGCGTCTGAATTAGGGATATTTATTCAAGATGAATGGAAACTAAACGATAAGTTCACAATAGTTCCGGGTGTAAGATATGACATTCATACTTCAAGCGAAGAATATAAAGCTGACAAACAGGTTTTTGAAACTACTATGTTCCCAAAGAATGAATTTAATGAAACAAGTATTAATCCGAGAATTGCATTAAAATATAACATCTCGGAAAAAATTACATTAAGAGCAAATGCAGGAACCGGATTTCGGTCACCATACGGATTTTCTGAAGACTTGCATTTATGCAGCGGCTCTCCAAGAGTTTGGAAATCAACAGATTTAAAACCGGAGACTTCTGTCAGTTATAATCTGTCTGCCGATTATTATGGTTATAAAATCAGGAGCAGTATAAATATATTCAGAACAGATTTAAAAGATAAAATTGCTTTTACAGATGCTGAACCTGATGTTGCAGCTCTCGGTTATGATTATCAGTGGAAAAACATTGATAATGCTTTCGTTCAAGGCATAGAAGTATCTGTTATGACAAACTTAATCAAAGATTTAGATTTAGGTTTTGATTTTACATATAATCAGGGAGAGTATGATAATGCCAGAGAAGATTGGACAGAGACAGAATATGAAGAACAGAGCAAATACATTTCACGATTTCCGGCAACAACCGGAAATATAAAATTAGAATACAGTCCGAAAGATTGGAGTTTTGCAATATCAGGCAACTATCAAGGAGAAATGTATATAGATTATTTTAATGAAGAAATTGACCCTGTTATTGGTGACCAAACAAAAATTAAAAAAACAGACCCTTTTATGCTTTGCAGTGCAAGAGTTTCAAAAACCATAAAAGGATTAAAATTATATGCAGGAGCAAATAATATTTTTAATTATACTGCGGATGAAAAACATACTGACGATGCAGCATTTATGTATGCACCTGTATACGGTATTATGTTTTACGGCGGAATTTCAATTTCAATTAATCATTAGTTTAAAACAATCTTTTTCGGTTTAATTCGGAACAGAATTATAATAAAATTAACTACGCCATAGTTATAAATGATGTCCGGTTGATTTATTTCAATCGGGCATTTTTTATCTATACTTCACAATCCCGGAAATATCAATTTTTTCAGCCATTTTTTCAACACTTTTAACATTGAAACTACCTCCGATACGCATTATAACACATGTGTTGTCCGGTTTTTCATTAACAATCATTATAAGCTCATCTGCTTTTTCCTTTTTTTCTCTTACAAGAAACTTAATGTTTGTATCCTTATCTTTTATGTTCAATAAAGTTTTATATGTTTTTATCGGAAAATGTTTATATAAATCTTTTACAAAAGCATCGTCAGCTTCGTCATTTATGAATAAGTCAATGCTTTCAATTTGATCAACTGCATCTTCAACATCTTTATTATTGATATTAATAAACAACTTAAAAATAAAAACAGGCATACCGAATGTCAGAACACCTTCATCATTTTCATGCAGGTCATAAAACGTATCAAAACCGCTTTGGATTTCTTCCGGTTCTTCTTCGTTGCAACTAAAAAGAAATAGTCCGGATAGTAATATTAAGAGTAATTTTTTCATAGTTCCTTGTGTTATGTTTAATAATTGTGTTCAAAAATAATGAATACTTTTTAAAATTGATTAAATTTGCAAAAACAAATATTAATATATGGCAACAACAGCAGATTTCAGAAACGGATTAACAATAGAATTAAAAGACGACTTATATAAAATAGTTTATTTCCAGCATGTTAAACCCGGAAAAGGACCGGCTTTTGTCAGAACAAAATTGAAAAGCTTATCTACCGGAAAAACATTAGAAAAAACATTCACTTCCGGTGTTAAGGTTCAAGAAGTAAGAGTTGAAAGACACCCTTATCAGTTTTTATATAAAGATGATATGGGCTATGTTTTTATGCATCAAAAAACCTATGAACAAATTACATTGCAAGAGCATGTTGTTGATAATAACGACTTAATGAAAGACGGGCAAGAAGTTGAAATGTTGTTCAGGGCAGAAAACAATCAAGTATTGTCTTGTGATTTACCTGATTTTGTTGAGCTTAAAGTCGAATATACAGAGCCCGGATTTAAAGGAGATACTGCATCTTCAAACACAACAAAACCGGCTAAACTTGAAACCGGAGCCGAAATAAAAGTTCCGCTGTTTGTAAATATTGATGATGTTTTAAAAATTGATACAAGAACAAGAGAATATTCTGAACGTTTAAAAACATAGTCAATGGCTTCAAAATCATCAATAAGACGACTGAAATTCTGTAATTTCAAGTTAAGTTCATTACTTGAAATTACGAATGCCATTAATGATAACCTTTCTGTTGAAAAAATACTTTCAACATTTGAGCATATCCTTCTGCAAGAGCTAAATATCGGGAAAGTTGTTGTATATGCTTTCAGCAAAACATGGAAAATAATGCTGGAATCAGGAGCCAAGAAAAAAGAATTTGCAAACATCATTGTAGAAGAAGATCTTTTGAAACATGAAGAAATTACTACAACACCATCAACTGATAACCTTAAATTAAGTTCATACGATTTTATTATTCCTGTTTTTCATGATACAAAACCAATAGCATATGTTTTAATTGGTGATGTGGAAGAAGAAAAAGAAGGAGTCAGCCCTACAATAAAGCATCTTCATTTTATTCAAACTTTAACAAATGTCATTTTTGTTGCTGTTGAAAATAAAAGACTTTATGAAGAAAATCTCCAACAAGCAAGATTGAAAAAGGAGATGGAATTAGCCTCCAGAATGCAAAATATGCTTATTCCGGATACAAGTTTATTTCCGAAAAATGAAGCTATTTTCGTTGACTCATTTTATTTACCGCATTTTGATGTCGGCGGTGATTATTATGACTTTGAAAGACTTTCAGAAAATGAATATTTTTTTTGTGTTGCAGATGTTTCGGGAAAAGGAATTTCAGCAGCTTTATTAATGTCAAATTTTCAAGCAAGTTTAAAGGCATATCTCACAACCGGATTAAAATTACCTGAACTTATTCATCTGTTAAACGGCAGGGTTGTTGAAAGTGCGCAAGGAGAAAAATTCATAACAATATTTGTCGGGAAATATAATTCGGAAACAAGAGAACTAAGATATATTAATGCAGGGCATAATGCTCCTTTATTATTTGATAAAGTTACTGAAAAAATTATTGAATTGAAAGATGGCTGTCCCGGTATAGGTATGTTAGACGAAATACCTTTCATGAATGAAGGTGTTAAAATATTACCAAATCCTACAAAATTAATTTGTTTTACTGACGGATTAACAGAACTTGAAAATGAAAACAAAGAAGAAATCGGCCTTGCTGAATTAAAGAAATGCATGACAAATCAGCTAACTGTTGATAAAAACTTTTTATGTCTTCAAAAAATTTTAAATCTTAAAAAAGGAAATCCTGCCTTATTTGATGACATAACTATTTTAGGAATAGATTTTTTATAAAAATACGCAGTAAAAGTTATAGGCTTGTTGTTTTGTTGTGATATAAAATTATGCAAAATACTCAATACCTGCGTGTTAACCTGTCGGTTGTTGTGGCAGAGAAACGATATTCTAATTATTTGTAGTTACTAAGCAGATAGAAAAAATTTGTTTTACACCTAAAACTGTTGTTATATTGCAAATAAAAAGAATATGAAAAATCTAATTTTAACAATGTTTATTGTTCTTTTCGGAACAAGTCTTGCTTTTTCGCAACCAATGTCAAATCTTGTTTTCTTCTCTGAAGACGGATACCCTTTTCATGTTATTATGAACGGAATTCAGGAAAATCAAAATTATCAAACTAATGTAAAAATCACAGAGTTAACAGCACCAAATTATAAAGTGAAAATAATTTTTGAGGATAAAACAATTCCGAATATTGAAAAAAATATTTATACTAAACCCGACATGGAAGTTACTTATGTTATTAAAAAAAATAAGAACGGGGTGAATATTATTCGTTATTATTCAGAGGCTCCTGTTGTCTATGATGTTGTTGAAGAAGTAGTTGTTGTTCACGATGATAATAATGTACATAATGATGTTGTTGTCAGAGAAGAAGTGTATGATAATTCGGGAGGAATCCATGTTGATGTTAATATTAATGAATCGGGTATAAATGCAAATATTGACATTAACGAAGCAGATGCTTATTATGATGTAAATGTTGTTGAGCATGAAACACATTATGTTGTTGAAGAAAGCCGGCCGGACAATGTATATCATATGCCCGGATACAGCGGACCAATAGGTTGTGATTGGCCAATGAGTCCGGGAGATTTTCAAAATGCCCGAAACACTATTTCCAATGCCGATTTTGAAGATGATAAACTAACAATTTCAAAACAAATTGTTGGCATGAATTGTTTAACTGTTCAACAAGTAAAACAATTAGGTATGCTGTTCGACTTTGAAGATACAAAATTAGAATTTGCAAAATTTGCCTACGGTCGCACTTTTGATTTGGGTAACTATTATCAATTAAACGATATGTTCGACTTTTCATCTTCAATTGATGAATTAAATAAATACATAAATTCTCACAGATAATAAAATCAAACTTATTTTATTTTTTAAAAAGAACAAGTTTATTATAAATTTGTTCTTTTTTTATTATTACTGTTTTGAAGATATACAGAACATTAAAAGACTTTAAAGTAATCAATCCGGTTGTTACAGTAGGAACATTCGACGGTGTTCACAAAGGGCACACAAAGATATTGAACACATTAATCCGAGAAGCTGAATCAATTAAAGGAGAATCAGTTGTTTTTACCTTGCATCCGCATCCGCGAAAAATTCTTTTTCAGGAAGAAAGAGAAATATTTTTATTAAGTACCCTTGATGAAAAAATTGAATTATTGGATAAGTCCGGCATTGATAACCTTATTATTTATCCGTTTACAAAAGAGTTTGCTCAATTAAATTCATGCGATTTTATTGAAAAAACACTTTATAATAAGCTGAATGTTAAACAATTGATAGTTGGCTTTGATCATCATTTCGGTAAAGACAGACAAGGGAATATTGAAATATTAAGAAATTGTGCTAATCCCTTCGGTTTTGATATAATTAAAGTTGATGCATTGGAACATGAAGGAAAAAAAATCAGTTCTACAAGAATAAGAAATTCAATTATTTCCGGAGATATTGAAAAAGCAAATTTTTATCTTGGTTATGATTACTTTGTTTCCGGAACTGTTGTTTCAGGAAACAAATTAGGCAGAGAATTAGGATTTCCTACTGCAAACATTAAAGTAAGCAAACAAGAAAAGTTAATACCTAAAAGAGGTGTATATGCTGTTAAGATAAAGACCGAAGATAAAGTTTATAAAGGAATGTTAAATATCGGAACAAGACCGACTGTCAGTACAAATTTTGAAACAAATATTGAAGTTCATATCTTTGATTTTAATAAAGACCTCTATAACAAAAAAATCAGAATCAACTTTAAAAAATATATCAGGGAAGAAATAAAATTTAAAAATACAAAAGATTTGCAAAAGCAACTTTCTGAAGATAAGAAAGTTGTTCTTTCTGTATTAATTTAAAAAATTATATATCAAACCTACCTTATACATAGGATTCAATGAAGTTCCACTTGAGAAGGAACTAATCCTAAACTTATTAATATGCAATATCCCCGGAGAAACTGATTGGTTTAAATAAATATTCTTCCAAAGTTTAATTTTTAATCCTATGCCCGGAAACATATCCCATACAAACATTCTTGGTAAAATCATATATTCATCCGTTGAAAAGTAACTTGTACGAAAACCAATATTAGAAAAGACATTTCCGACAAATAAATAAGGTTGAACATCATTATTTTCTATTATATAATATTTATATTCCAATTGTAAACCAAACCTTTCAATCAATTTTTCTCCAAATGCTTCATCTCTTAATGGTGTGAAATGTACCGGACTTAAAAATATTTGTTTTTTGGAAATACCATGTTCTGATTCTGCTTGTTGATTTGTATAAAATGCAAAACCTCCGGAAAAAGCATGTTTATTTTTTTGAAACATGACATTCAAATCAATTGTTTTCCCGATAAATTTTGATGTATGGTCTAAACCTACAGAATATGATTGTGCTGAACTTTGTTCTGTAAGAATAAAACAAAGAATTATTATTAATAATTTTAATTTCATAATATTACCCATCCTTTTGACAAAAATAAGATTCCGACTCTGAAATACAAAAATTTCTTTTTTTTGTTTCCGGACATAAAAAAATAACATTAATATCGGCAACTTAACTTTATTACAGGAATTTTGAAATATTATTCTTCAATTTTCAAAGAATTCATTTTGCAAGTGATTAATATTGCCTTACTTTTGTATGATAAAATCATTAACTGAATATTATGAAAAAAGTAAGAGTCAGATTTGCCCCAAGTCCAACGGGACCACTTCATATTGGAGGTGTAAGAACTGCCCTTTTTAATTATTTATTTGCAAAAAAACACAAAGGCGACTTCTTATTAAGAATTGAAGATACAGACCAAACAAGATATGTTGAGGGTGCAGAAGATTACGTAATGAAGTCTCTTGAGTGGATTGGAATTAAGGTTGATGAAGGCATAAAAGAAGGCGGTAATTTCGGTCCTTATAAACAATCGGAACGCAGAGAAATATATAAAGAGCATATTAAAATACTGTTGAATAACGGAAGTGCATATTATGCTTTTGATACTCCCGAAGAACTTGATGAAATGAGGAAAAGACTTGAAGAAGCAGGTTCATCTGTAAGACACTATAATGCTTTTACCGGAAAAGACATGAAAAATGCTTTCACTATGTCTGAAAAAGAAGTTGAAAGTTGGATAAATTCCGGAAAACCCTATGTAATCAGATTTAAAATGCCCGAAAAAGAAGAACTTGTTGTAAAAGACATTATTCGCGGCGAAGTAAAAGTGAATACTTCACAACTTGACGATAAAGTTCTTTTTAAATCAGACGGTCTGCCAACTTATCACATGGCAAATATTGTCGATGATCACTTAATGCAAATATCACATGTAATAAGAGGCGAAGAATGGCTGCCGTCTTTGCCCTTACATGTTTTATTATACAAAAGTTTCGGTTGGGAAAATGAAATGCCCCTGTTTGCACATCTTCCTCTGTTGTTAAAGCCAAGCGGAAAAGGAAAATTAAGTAAAAGAGACGGTGACCAATTAGGTTTTCCCGTTTTTCCTTTAGAGTGGAAGGATCCGAAAACAGGAGATATATCAGCCGGATACAGAGAAGACGGCTATTTACCGGAAGCTTTTATTAACATGATTGCTTTGTTGGGTTGGAATCCGGGAGAAGACAGAGAAATTTATAATCTTGAAGAATTAGTCAAAAAATTCGACCTTACAAAAGTTCAAAAAGGCGGAGCTCGATTTTCGCCCGAAAAAGCAAAATGGTTTAATCAACAATACATAAAAAAAACTTCAGCAGAGGACTTGACGGATATTGTTGTTCCCCTTATAAAAGAAAGAGGTATTGATATTGACAGCTTATATATTGAAAAAGTAACAGGGTTTGTAAAAGAAAGAATGGTTTTGATTACAGATTTTTGGAATCAAGCAGCTTTTTTCTTTGAAACTCCGACAGAATATAATCAAAAAATTGTTAAAAAACGTTGGAAAGAAGATACTCCGGAAGTTTTGATTCAAGTTTATGATATTTTGGAAAGCATCAGAGATGATAAATTTACGACAGAACATACAGAAGATGCAATTAAAGAATATATTGATAAAAGAGAGTTAAATTTCGGGAATGTTTTGAATCCGTTAAGGCTGGTACTTACAGGAACAGGCGGAGGTCCTCACTTATTTGATATAATTTCAGCAATCGGAAAAGAGGAAACATTAAAACGAATAATGAACGGAGTTTCTAAAATAAGAAAATAACTGTTCTTCCTTGAAAATTGTAAATTGAATTTACAATTTTCAAGGAAGAATATTTATTATGAAATATTTACCTGATTTTTAGAGTTAACAACAAGTTGCAATTCCTTGACATTCATACACATAACAGCAACAGCGATTGTTTTTCAATAATAAATTTATTTCCTGAAGATGTAAATAAAATTGAAAAAGATAAATACTATTCTCTCGGTCTTCATCCTTGGGAAGTTTCAAATGTTAATATTGATAAGCAATTAAGTATTATTGAAGAATATGCTGCTGTAAATAATATTATTGCTATAGGTGAAATCGGTCTTGATAAATATAAAGATGCTTTTGAATTACAACATAACGTTTTTCTGAAGCAAATACAAATTGCCGAAGAACATAATAAACCGGTTATTGTTCATTGCGTAAAAGCCTATTCTGAATTATTATCTGTTTTAAAAGAAAAAAGATTATCAATACCGATAATCATACACAGGTATTCGGGAAATAAAACAGTTGCTGAACAATTGATGAAATTCGGATGTTATTTATCTTTCGGTCATGAATTGTTTAATACGAAATCAAAAGTACAAAGAGTATTTAATACAATTCCTGTTGAACATCTTTTTCTTGAAACAGACGATTCAGATAAGAATATTAAGCAAATTTATCAAAAAGCATC
>JAUVIG010000642.1 GCA_030592825.1 Chlorobiota bacterium
CATTATTGTTCCGGTAAGTGTAAAGGTGGCACCGGCATCACCGGTTGACGTAATGTAATAAGTATACAGTTCATCAATATTTGCACCTGTTACCGGTGTTGAAGTAAAAGCAATAGGATTTCCGTCTGTAACAACAATTTCAAAATTTTGAAAAACTGTATCTGTTCCTCCGCTTAATATTATAGAAACAGCATGAGTTCCGATATCATTAAAATCAGGAGAGCCCTCAAGAGTAGCTGTTGCACTTCCCGGATTGCTTGTTACAGATGTAAAAGTCAACCAATCAGGAATTATTTCACATGAAAGAGTTAACGATACATCATCGGGGCCAAAAGCAGAAACAGCATAAGAATACGTATCTCTGTCTGTCAATACAGTATCGGGAACAGTCGTAAACCACATGCCTGTGCAATTGTTATTCCAAATACATTCAACCCATTCAGGATAATCAATAAAAGGATTTCTGTTATTTTGATAAGAATAAATTATATTGTTTCTGTTAATCTCATAATCAGAAACAGGATCCAGCGCATTCCATATTAATAAATCGGATAATAAAGCATGTATAGGTTCTGTTGTATTATTATCAGCAGGAATATAATCAATGACTTCCAAATCAAGTTCTCCGCCTTCTCCTTCATAACGTGTTGCCATATAAAAAATCATTCTCGCTACATCGCCTATTACTTCATCTCGAGGTTTCCAAACCCATTCGGTGCTGCTTGTATAGCTGCCTGTCGGTATTCCGTCGTCTATGTATTCTTCATCACATTCAGCAAACCATCTGTTATTGCGAGCAGAATTTACCGAAGGATCAATAGGTCGTAAATGATGAACATCAGTTCCGGCTCCGAGACCGGTACCAAAATCACCGCGAGATTTTGCCCAAACATGTTCACGCTCCCAACCGTCTCCGTTATTCCATTCTTGGGCAGCATCCACTGACCAACCCGTGTATATTAAAATTACATTATCCGGGTTATCCGGGTCTTTGTCTGTTTCTTTTAAGATATCCCAAACATCTGTGGTATCAGTTGTATATACATACTCAATATGTCCTTTAATGATATTATACAATGCCGTTTTAAGAACATCTCCGCCAAGACCTTGAGCATCATCATAATAACCTTCCGGAATCTGGCTTAAACCGATTAAACTGTTAAAAACAAATATCGCCGGTAATACTAAAAATTTCATAACATACATTTTTAAAGAAACGTAAACAAACGTACTTAATTTAATATTACTGTGAAAATATTTTTTTGTTTTATGTAATTACTGAAAAACTTGTACTGAACTTGCCTGCCTGATCGGCAGACAGGAAATGCTAAAATGATAAGTCCACTCCGAAAAGGTGCAAGGCAACTAATTTTGCAAAAAAACAAAAAGTTATTAGGCATATAATCAGTCAATTAAGAAAGTTGCCATGCACCTTTTTATGCATACTAAAAGTGTATATAATATTTAATTAGATTATTTCTTAATCAAATAATAATTGCACAAGAATAATATTCCTGTCAGAACAGGCAATCCAATCATTATCCATGTTCCGTACATCAAGTTCAAAGGACCGCCGAAAAAGAAGATCATAAAAATTCCGACAGCAAGCAGTAGTATTCCTCCAATATGTTCTCGTTTCCAAGCAATGAAGAGTATTATTAATAAAGCAAAAGTAAATATATTATGCATAAGAAATGCTAAAACCTTATTCCAAAAAGAGTACTCTCCTGAAAATACATCGAAGGAAAACAGCATGAAAAACAGACTTACTAATATTAAAAATATTCTTAAAGTCCATGTGAGGTATTTGTTTCCTCTTTTAATTTTGTTTTGCTTATTCATAGACGTAAAGCAGAATTAATAACTATTTTTTAATTTGATATAAAGTACCTCGTTCCAATGATTTTGTCAGTATTTTTCCGTTTTCTTCGAGAACACCCAGATATTTATTAATTTCATTAATATGAATTCCTAAAAGCAAAGAGAGATCATGCAGAG
>JAUVIG010000053.1 GCA_030592825.1 Chlorobiota bacterium
CCCATTTTAATGTATGAGTACCACCGGATAAATCATAAGTATGTTCTCCCCACGAAACTTGTCCTGCCCATTGATCTACTACAGATCCGTCTATATAAAATTTTAAATAGTCATAATCCGGTTCAGAAGAAACTTTACTCCAAAAACTCACTTCACTTCCTGCTGTAACACCGTTAAGAACTATTTGAATATATGCAGTAGTATTTGCTTGTCCGGCTATATCGGATTTTGAAGCATAAGTACCTTCGTAAACATCACCTGTTGTGATAATCCAATCGGAAGTTGTCCAATCATAAGCAGTGAAATCGCCCGTTTCAAAGTCTTCAATAATAAGACCTACAGGTATGTTTACAATAATAGTTTCTGAATACTCACCACCTGTCAGAGTAAATGTAAGATTAATAACTTCTCCGAGAGGTGTGTCTTCATCAATTGTAATACTGAATTCAGCAGGTTTAATCTCATCAATTCCAATTGTATTAAGATCACACTCATCTTTATTTATTGTAACATATTGATTTTCAGAAGTTAATGTGCAAATAACATTATAAAATATTGCATGTCCGATATTAGAAGCATTAACACTAACAGCAACAGTTTCTCCCGGGTCTAATAAACCGTCACCGTTTCCTCCGTTTGCGAGAACAGAAATCTCATAATTATATGCAGCACCTTCATCAACAGCAGTTACAGCAGTAGAAGTAAATACTAAATCACCTTCTGTATCATTTATTCCGTCAAAAGCTACTTGAGGAACAGGTGCATTTACGACCATTGAAAAAGTACTTTCCCATTCATAACTACCGGTTGTTGCTGTAAGAGTAAATAATACAGTATGTTGATCCGGTACATCGTCAGATATATTAAAAGCAAAAGCATCAGTAATTTCAATAGTTTCACCTGCATCAAAATCCCCGTATGTTTCTGTTGCATCAGTAATTGTAATGTTTTCATCATCAACAGATAATGTAACTTCAACTCCTGTTGTGCTGACAGAACCAACGTTTTCCATTGCAACAGAAAGGTTAACAGACTCATTATAATCAGGAGGACCGCTTAATGTATTTGAATTATAAACAACATAAGGTTGATCAGAGAAAACTGTAATTGTACCAAGATGACGATTTTTATTATGTGCAATAATTGAAACACTAATATCGTCGGCAGAAGAAATCGGGTCAAACAAATCAACAATTACATTTCCTGCTGCATCGGCAACAGCTCGTCCAATAAGGACATCATTTTGCATTAAACCTACTCTTGCAAAAGGAGCATCTGTAGTAAAAGTAATTTGATTTGTTCCTATTGAAACAGCAGAATTATATGAAACAGTCATATCAGTAGGTGTTGCAGTCCAAATATCCATTGTAGGATCTCCGAAAAGTGTTAGCTGATAAGCACACCATCTGATAAGTTGTTGAGAGAAATAAGCTGCATTATCTTCTTTAGAGTCGGCGTTTGCATCGCCGATTTTAGTAATATCTTCTCCGAATACGGCATCAAAAAATTGTCTGTCAAAATATTGAGATGCTCCGTCAGTTCCGGTATCATCACCCCAACCATATCTTGAGTTAGTAATCATTGCCACAGTTCCGTTAACAAAACCGCTCATAACTTCAGAAAAACAATCTGTAGAACCGTGACTTCCGGAACTACTTCGATTATCAAATGAACCGCAATAACAACCTTGTGAATATCCTATTACATATCCTCTTGTAACACCGTTATTTTGGAAATTTGTTGTGTTAATATCAGGATTATCAAGAGTCATGCAATAAGTTACATTGCAGTATCCGAGATGATTTAAAAGATTAATTCCTGTTGTATTAAATTGGCTGTATAATTGGCTTTTAGTCCAGTTGGCATCTTGTTCATATAATTGTTCTATCGAAAAATTACCGGAAATACCGGTAGTTGTATATCCGTCAAAAGTACCGCCTGTTTCTATTTGTGTTTTGTACATTTTTCCGTAAATTCCGGGCCAAAGATTTTCACCAACCATAAGAGCTTTTTCAATATCTGCCGTAACAGGCTCGTTTTGATACATATATAATTTGTGAACAGAATTTTCAATTTCACCGGCATTATCAACACAAATCCTTCCTATACCTACTTCGGCATATAAATCTTCTTCACCAATTTCGCCCCATCTGCTGTCTCCGTCATCGTTCCAAGAACCATCAAGGCAACAGTAATACATATCAGCAGGAATATCATCGTCATCATATGAGTATCCGGGGTCTGCAAAGAAGCCTCTGTGAGGGATTATTACTGATGAAGGATCAGCATCTCCACCAAGTATTACATAAGTGATACCGTAATTTTCGTAATAATCAATAACACAATTTCTAATTTTTTCTTGATTATCAGCTCCTGTATAGCTTGAATATATATCTTCAACTGTTTGGGTTGCAACAATATATCCTGTTGACATTTTAAAGTCAATATAATCTTGAAATTCAGGTAGTAAAGTATTATTTGATATTAATAAAATATCATATTCGCTGAAATCTTTTGTGTAAGAATAATCTTTCAACATTTCGGGATTATCAACAATTTTATTAATTCTATGTTGAATATTTGAGTTAGTTCGTAGAAATCTGTTTGCGTTTGAAGCTTTTTCAGTATTTTTTAAGGTAATTTCAATTTCAATGCTTTTAAGAAATTGAACTTTATTTTGTGAAGGTGTATATTCAATCGGACAAATTGTAAATGAACCGATTGAATGCCCTGCAAGAAAATATGTATTAACAGATTCTATTTCATTTTCGGGATAAATGTCGTTTGAATTATAGATAATTTCATTCGGAATAACTTTATAATTATTATCCGGTTTTGATAACGGGAATTGTCGCTTGGCAGGTTTAATTTTAATATCAACTGTTTTATCATAATATTTTTTGCCGGTAATTTTAATGCTTTTTATTTCAGAATTTTGAGCTAATAAAATATCTGCTCCGAATAAAGGAATACTCGGATTCCCTTCTTCTCCGAAATTCATACAATTATTATAAATTAATTGAGAATAGCCCGATTTCTCGGTTTTAACAATCGGCTTTTCAAAATTATAAGACATTTTTAATGTTTGGCCGTAAGTAAATCCAATTACAACCATAAACATTAGTATAAAAGTGAAACGTTTCATAAAGAATATAAATTTAAGTGAATAAAATATTTAGAATTTGTTTTCCAACAGAGAAAAACATTCTGAAAAGTTGCATGGAAAAAATTAGTTTCTTAACATGTTTATTTATTATAATTTTTTGCGAATATAATTAAACCTTTTACATTTGTTAGTGTCATATAATATATTTACTAACAAATAAAATAATTTAATTATGAAAAAAATTTTCAGCCTCGGACTGATCTTGGCAGTAGTTTTATCTTTTTCGTTTACAGATATTAATAAAAGTATTGCTCAACCCGGAAAATGGGTTGTTCTCGGAAAAAGAGTAGTTAACTTTTCTGTAGATCATGATGAAATTCCCGTAACTGTTGCAAAAGGAACTTTTAAACGAATAAAATTTAAAGTAGTAGGAGCACCGATACATGTTCATAATTTTAAAGTAATTTACGGTAACGGAACTTCAGAAAATTTTGTTATTAACAGACTTTTCAAAGCAGGACACGAAAGCAGAGTTATTGATCTGAAAGGACATAACAGAGTTATTCATAAGATCAATATAAACTATAAAACTGTTCGTGTAGGGAAAGGTAAAGCAAAAGTTATTGTTTTCGGAAAGCATTAACATGATACATAAAAAATTGTAAATATAAATAGATTGATATAGATTAAAGAAAGATTGAATTAGATTGATTAGGTTGCAAAGTTCTTGTAAAATCAATCTAATTCAATCTACATCAATCTCATTCAACCTGTTTTAAAAAATAATTTTTAATGTTTTAGAGTTGATAATTATTCTGTAGCTTCGTTACTTTAGGGATTTATCGTTAAAAATACAGTAAGTCGTTTTCTTAATCCTAATGAAACTTCTGTCATTAACATTGTTAATTCTTTTCTTTTGCCTTCTTTGTCAATAATATATACATTTTCTCTGTCACCTAATACTTTTTCTGTCAAGTTTATATTGAATAGGTCTCCGAGATATGTTCCTTTTTGTTCTTTCTCAAGTTTTGGGAATAAAGTTGAAACATCATTGCCTGTGTAAACATCATCAAGAGATGCCCAAAGTTCAAGAACAGATTCATTTACATAGATAATCTTGTTTTCGCTGTTTAAAGTAATAACAGCATCAGGTAAAAGGCTGAGAGTTGTTTCATGAAAAATGTTTGAGGTTTCAATTTCAGTATATAACTCTTTCATTTCTTCCCTTGCAAGTTCAATTCTTCTGTTAAATTTTTCTCTGCTTTCTTGAATATTTTCATTCAGTTGAGATACTGTTTTCTCCAATTCAAAGATTTTTTGTTTGGCAAGAAACTCTTGATTGTAATCAAATAATATAACAGATACGGAAACAAGATTGTCATTTGTATCTTTTTCGCAGAAGATATTAGTGAAAAATCTAAACACATTATTATTTTTGTCTTTAAAACTAAAGTCACCTTCGTAAACTTGATTGTTAGTTTTTACATTCTCCAGTATTACTTTAAAAGCTTGTTTATCTTCATCAGGAATGAAATTATGAATACTTATATTTAAAATATCTTCATTAGTATAGTTGAGGAAATTTAATAGTCTTATTCCAATATTATTAATATCATCAGAAGGTGATAAGTCCATTTTATAAACAGAATTGTTTATAATTTCAATTTTATTTTGCAGATTTTCGGCATTTAATTTCAAATCAGTAGCATTAATACCTAAGAAAAGGATTTTTTCAACTTTTCCTTTATCATCTCTCATGCCTATATATGATGATTCTATCCAGAGATTTTTTCCTGTTTTTGATACATGATTTAATATACCTTCAAAATGTTTATTTTTATTAATGATCTCGTTACTCACATTTTCAAACCACATATCTTCTTTCGGATCAATAAAATTAGATATATGCTTGTCTTGAACTTCCGTATTTGATTTATAACCGAAAAGGTCAAGAAAACGTTTATTTGCAAATTCTAAATTCCCGTTGTTTGAAAATTCAGCACGTATCAATGCTTTATTCGTAGAATCTTGATATGATCTAAACGCAACGCTTTGAATGTCAGCGTTTTCTTGCAAGCGTCTCATGTCAGAGATTGTTTTTCTTAACTCATCTTCTTGTCTGGTCAGTACTTCAGCTTGTTCTCGTGATTCTTTAAGTAGTCTTGCTGTTTCTTCGTTAATCTTAAGTGTTGAAATTGTTATAGCAATACTTGCAGCAATTTGTTCAACAAACATGATTTCAAAATCTTCGTATATTTTAAAAGAAGATATTTCAAGAGCACCGTGAATTATTCCTTCTTCAGTAATAATCGGAACAATTAGAATACTTCTCGGTTTTGCAGAACCGAGACCGGATTCTATTTCAAAGTAATTTTCATCAATATTATCTATAAAAGTAGATTTTTTTTCATTAATGCATGCACCAATTAAACCTTCCCCCCAATTAAACTTTTTATTTGCAAAACGCTTTCTTCCATAGGCAAAATTTGCAACTTCTCTGATGACCCAATTGTTCGGATCAGAAAGATCGGTTAAATAAAAACCGGCTTGTTTGGCATCAATATATTTAACCAATTCACTGATGACTTTATTTGCAAGAACATCAATATTTTCGTTATACTCACGAAGTACAGCACCAAACAATGCCAATCCTCCTGAAGTCCAACTTCTTTGTGAATCCTCTTTTTGTCTGCTGTCTTCTTCTTCTTTGCTTTTTTCTAATTCATCTTTCAAATTCATCAATGATTTTCCAATTTTATCAGTATCTGAAAAATCATCGGTTTTTTGTATAGTTTCACCTTTTCTCAGCTTATCAATAAAATTATTAATACTTTCAAATCTATTATTAGATAATTCATTATCAGAAAGCCTTTTTTTGTTGATTGAATCTGTATATACACCTGTAAAATAAGCTAAAACTGATATCGCAAGAAAGGGAGAAATTAATAACAGTATGTTTACAGGATTTTCTTTGTTGATTTCAATTATCGAATGAAAAGAAAAATCATAATTGTTGATTTCTAAGGTGATTATTAAAATTATCAGACTTAATAATAATCCGAATATTAATCCGCCGATCGTATAACGAAGTTTAAAATTTTCAAATTGTTTTTCCACTTTGTAATGTATATTTGTTTATGTTGCTAATTTACAAAAAAAAATATATAAACAAGTATCTGTTTGCATTATGAAAAATAAAAAAGGACATTCTGTTTAGAAATGCCCTTTTATTTATTTTTTATTATTTAAAAAAGATTATTCGGATACAACTTCAAATGGTAATTCTACTTTTACATCTCGGTGTAATTTAATTACTGCATTGTATTTTCCAATCTCTTTAACTTCTTTTTCTACAATTGAGATTTTCTTTCTGTCAATATCAAAGCCTTTTTTATTAATAGAATCAGCTAATTGAATATTGGTTACAGATCCGAAAATTTTGCCTTTAGAACTTGTTTTAGCTCCGACTTTAATTTCTTTATTTTGCAATTTATCAGCAATTGCTTGAGCATCTTGACGCAATTTATCTTCTTTATGAGCTCTTTGCTTTAAATTTTCTGCTAATACTTTTTTTGCAGATTTTGTAGCATGTATTGCTATACCTTTAGGAATAAGATAATTATTTGCATATCCGTTTTTTACAACAATAACATCATCTTTATAGCCTAAGTTATTTATATCTTCTTTTAAAATAATTTCCATTTCTGAACAATTTAAGGAGTTAACTATTTCATTAAGTCAGTTACATAAGGTAAAATTGCAAGATGTCTTGCTCTTTTTACAGCTTTTGAAACTTTTCGTTGATACTTTAAAGAAGTTCCTGTTAATCGTCTCGGTAAAATTTTACCTTGTTCATTAAGGAATTGCTTTAAGAATTCAGCATCTTTATAATCAACATATTTTATTTTATGTTTTAAGAATCTGCAGTATTTTTCTTTTTTAGTATCAACTGCAACCGGTGTTAAATATCTTATGTTTTTATCAGCCATTTTTTGTCCTCCTATTGTTTAGTTTCTTCTTTTTTTAATTTTTTCTTTTTTTCTGAATAAGCCATTGCATACTTATCCATTTTAAAGGTCAAGAATCGGATAATCTTTTCATCCCTTCGGAATTCAGTTTCCAATTTTTCAATAAGAGCACCTTCGGCATCAAACTCAATAAGATTATAAAATCCGGTAGTTTTGTGCTTAATCGGATATGCTAACTTTCTTAATCCCCAGTTTTCTTCAACTAAAATCTTTGCACCTCCTTCGGTCAAGATTTTCTTGAATTTATTTACCGTCTCCTTTACCTGATCATCAGATAAAACGGGAGTAATAATGAAAACGGTTTCGTACTGATTCATCATAATGTTTAAATTTAATTTATTGTGTTAATAATTTGAGCCTGCAAAAGTAATTATTCTTTTTTAAGATGCAAAAGATTTGAAAATAAAATGTTTGCATATAAAATTGAATGGCTAAATTTCTATTTAATAAATGATGACTTTAATCTCCCATATAATACAATCCTTTTATACTTAATTTTTCTCCTGTTACATCATAAGTGATAAGATCTCTTTCGTTTACCCAACCTGTTAACCCGAAAGGTGTTTTGATCATTAACCAACCGTCTTTTTCTATAAGTACTTCCACATCATAACCTTTAGGTAATACTGCAACTTTTTTGGTTTTGTTTATATCAGCATATAATGTCAGCAATGTGTTGGTTTTACTTTTCAGTCCGATATAGTAGGCAGCTTGTTTGACTTCAATCAAAGATTTGCCGGATAATTTAAACTTTCTTTTTTTATCATATAATTGATTAGTTCTGCTGCTGCAATATATGTTTCCGTTGCCGGGTATGATCAATTGTTCGGCACCGATAAAAGCAATATGTGTATTATTTCCTGATGCTTCTTCAAGATATATGTTATAAGAAGGATCTTCGCTTGGACCGTAATCAAATGTTATTATATAGTATTTATCTGTATTTTTGTTGATCTTTGTTTTCATCAGAACATATACTTCTATATAGTTTCCGTTATCTTCTTCTGTTGTATCTATAATCTCGGTAATTGACGGTTCGTATAATATATGCCCGTTAGTTTTAAACTCTTTTAAGTATGAAAACGATTGCCCGAATGTTGAAAATGCAATGCCGATCAGCAATAGGATAAGTAATGAATTTTTCATGGTTGAATGATTTTTAAATAATAAATCTGACTCAAAAATAAATATTTAAGTCGGGTATTAAAAAATTATATTCTTCGGATTATTCTTAATGTTCTGTCGATTCTATAGATATTTAAATTAAACTGCCGTCAGCATTAAATCGTTCTTTTTTTGAGAAGAAAAATGAAACTTCAATTTCTGCATTCTCATCACTGTCAGAACCATGTACTGCATTTTCTTGGATATTTGTTGCATATAATTTTCTGATAGTTCCTTCTTCTGCATTTTCCGGATTTGTAGCACCAATCAATTTTCTGTAATCTTCAACGGCATTTTTCTTTTCTAAAACAGCTGCAATAATAGGTACTGAACTCATAAAGTCGGTTAATTCACCGTAAAACGGTCTTTCTTTATGAACTTCATAGAATTTTTCAGCTTCAGCTTTACTTAAACGCATCATTTTTATTGCTTGAATTCTAAACCCTGCATCAGTTATTTTTTCTATAATATTACCTGCATAATTTTTTTTTATTGCAGTAGGCTTAATCATTGTTAATGTTATGTTTCCCATAATATTTGTTTTTATTTTTTAGCAAATGTAAAATATTTATTTAATATTTGCTGTATATTTGAAGTCTGATAAATTTGAAAAAGTGAAAAATATTCCCAAAAGATATTCTGAAGAGCTTGCTGAATTATTTTCTTCTAAAAAAAGAATCGCAGTTATAGGCCATCATAATCCTGACGGTGACGCAGTAGGCGGATCATTAGGCTTATATATAGTATTTAAAAATGCCGGATTTGATGTCTCAATAATAATGCCGTCCGAACTGACAGAATTTTTACTTTGGTTACCTGATTCCGAGGATATTGTTATTTATGATAAAGACAAAGATAAAGCAAGTCAATTATTGCTTAAAGCAGAAATTATTATTTGTGTAGATTTTAATGAAGCTGAAAGAGTCGGAAATGCACAAGAGGCTTTAAAAAAATCAGAAGCTGTTAAAATACTGATTGATCATCATCCTAATCCCGGAACTGATACGGATTATATTTTTTCATTTACGGAGTATAGTTCAGCATCAGAGATTGTTTATGAGTTTATTGAATTAGTAGATTTTAAGCAATATATTGATAAAGATGTTGCAAGCTGCATTTATACAGGAATTATGACGGATACTCTTAATTTCTCCGTAAATTCATCAAGAGAAGAAACATTCAAAATTGTGGCTGAACTATTATCTTTCGGTATTAAAAAAGATAAAATATATGATAATGTGTATAATAATTTTTCTGTAGATCGTTTAAAACTTATAGGGTATATTTTGTATAAGAAGATGAAGATAATTAAAGGTGTAGATTTTTCTTATATGATCATAACAAAGGAAGAAATGGAGGAATTTAATTTTATTGACGGTGATCATGAAGGTATTGTTAATATGCCTTTATCAGTATCAGATATTAATGCTTCAATTATTGCAATTGAAAAAGATGACTTTATTAAAGTTTCTTTAAGATCAAAAAAGGAGATTGATGTGAACAGTTTGTCAAAAAGATTTTTTAACGGAGGCGGACATAAAAATGCTGCAGGAGGGAAAATTTATAAAAAAATTGAAGATACTGAAAGTTATATTATTGATTCCGTAAAGACATTTTTTAAGTTGCAGGATGATTGAATGATTGAATGATTGAATGATTGAATGATATAATGTTTAAATGCTTGAATATTTAAAATTGCCTATGGTCTGAAAAATTATATGCGTTTGAATATGAGAGAATTGTGTGCATCAAAATATATACTTTTATAAAAAATATTTTCTTTTTATTATAGCATTACAGCATTTAAGCATTATCGTATTTATTAATACAAATTGTAAAAAAAGTTTGCTGAAAAAACAAAGTTTCACAGGTTAATAGTATAGTAAATAATGAAGATAATATTCTTGATTTCAGTTTTATTAATTTTAGTTTCTTGTGAAAATTCTGAAACTACAAATCAACCTGTTTTTTATGATAATAATAAAATTGAAGATACTTTAATAAAAGCTGTCAAATATCTTTTGGTAAGGGATAAAGAGCTGATACAGAGTTATGTGAAACGCCGATCTTGGAATATGCAAATATCAGAATCCGGATTATGGTACGAAGTATATAAAAAAACAAATAATAAAAAAGTTGAATTCGGAAATATTGTAAAGTATAATTATACTATTGAATTGTTAGACGGAACGCTATGTTATTCTTCCGACTCTACCGGTTTCGGAAATATTAAAATAGGCCAATCAGGTAAAGAATCCGGATTGGAAGAAGGCTTAATTATGATGCGAGCAGGAGAAAAAGCACATTTTATTCTTCCGCCGCATATAGCACACGGACTGATAGGTAATATGGACAGAATTCCGCACAGATCAACTATCGTTTATGATGTTGAAATACTGAATGTCGTTGATTTCTAATCAGATAGGATTCTCGGCATAAAATTTGAGCTTGTAATATTAAACTTAAAATCAAACGCTATGAGACTTAATAACATTAAATTTTTACTTCCGGTTTTTGCATTATTTCTAATGTCATGTCCTGATGAACCGGCACCGCTACAAACAGAAAAAGAGATCATTAAAGAAATTTCAAGAGAGTGGACATGCCAAGTAGATGAGGAAGGAGTTCCTTTAAACTTTAATGCAACAATTTCTGCTGATTCTAATAATGATACCAAAATTTTAGTGTATAATTTCCATAAGATAGGAAATAGTGAAAAATTATCTGCAATAATAAAAACAGATCTTACTATTGAAATACCAAAGCAAACAATTAATAATCAGGAATTTATAGGCAGTGGTGAAATCTCAAATGATTATACACAAATAACTTGGGAATATACAATTGTATTTTCCGGCGGTACGGTAGATTGTTCCGGAACATATACATTCGGAACTACATCATAAAGTGATTAAGGGCACTCCTAAAGTAATATTTATTCATTCGGAAAGGGTTAAACGAAATGATTTCGTTTAACCCTTTTTTATTAACTGTTTATTGCTTGCCAAATCAAATCTTTAAGCTCGGTAATGCCTTTTTGAGTAACAGATGAAAAAAAGACATACGGCATTTCAGGAAGTTCAAGTTTCATTTCTTCAATAAGTTCATTATCCAACATATCAGACTTACTGACAGCTAAAATTCGTTCTTTATCAAGTAATTCAGGATTGTACTTTTCAAGTTCATTCAGAAGTATTTGGTATTCACTTTTAATATCATCAGCATCAGCCGGAATCATGAACAACAATACAGAATTTCGTTCAATATGTCTTAAAAATCTTAATCCGAGCCCTTTTCCGTCAGCAGCCCCTTCAATAATACCCGGGATGTCTGCCATTACGAATGATTTATCTCCTCTGTAATTTACCATTCCGAGATTCGGTGCTAAAGTTGTAAATTCATAGTTGGCAATTTTTGGTTTTGCTGCAGAAACAACTGATAATAATGTTGATTTGCCTACATTCGGAAACCCAACTAAACCAACATCGGCTAATACCTTAAGTTCAAGTATAACCCATCCTTCAGAACCTTCTTCTCCGGGCTGTGAGTATCTTGGTGATTGGTTGGTTGCTGATTTAAAATGAGTATTACCAAGACCACCTCTTCCTCCGTCCATTAATATTTGTTCTTCATCATGTTCTGTTATTTCAAATAAGAACTCTTCAGTTTCAGCGTCTTTAACAACGGTTCCTTGAGGTACTTCAATAATTACATCATCAGCTTCTGCTCCGAATTTATTATTTCCCGTACCCGGGTTTCCGTTTTTAGCTTTAATATGCTTTCGATATTTCAGATGCAGTAAAGTAAACTTGTGCCTGTTACCTTTTATAATTATATGGCCTCCTCTGCCGCCGTCACCACCGTCAGGACCGCCTTTTGCCGTTATTTTATCTCTGTAGAAGTGCATTGAGCCTGCACCTCCGTTACCGGATTTACAAAATATTTTTACGTAATCTATAAAGTTTGCTTCTGCCATTGATGATAATAATTATTTATAACGGGCAAAAGTAAGAAGTTTTATTAAAATTGATATTTTTTTATTGATAAGGCATTTAGATAAAAAATAAATAATACAATTAATTATTTATATATTTGTGTAAATATGGCACTTTTGTTTGTATATATAATTGTTAAGTTTCATATCAAGAGAAAAAAATACAATGTGAGATAATCTGAAATTCAAGCGAAAAAATATTTTTTTTGAAGTTTACATTTTAGTAATTTTGTTTCTGAATCAAATAGAAAATTTATGCAAGTTAAAGAACCAATTAGTGAGTTTATTGAACATATATATCCAAATTCCTGTGAAATATTATTAGGTGATACTTTAAATCAATTAAAAAAGATTGAAGACGAAAAATTTGATTTAATAATTACATCACCGCCATATAATGTTGGTAAAGAATATGAGACAAAAACATCAATAGAAAAATACTTAAAACTTCAAGAAAAAGTAATTAACGAATTAGTTAGAGTTACAAGCAATAAGGGTAGTATTTGTTGGCAGGTTGGAAATTATGTTGAAAAAGGAGAAATATTTCCCCTTGATATTTTTTATTACCAATTTTTTAAAAACCTTGGTTTAAAGTTGCGAAACAGGATAGTCTGGCATTTTGGACACGGATTACATGCAAGAAACAGATTTTCCGGTAGGTACGAAATAATTTTATGGTTTACAAAATCAGATGATTATATTTTTAATTTAGATAATGTTCGTATTCCGGCAAAATATCCGGGGAAAAGGCACTTTAAGGGACCAAAAAAAGGTCAAATATCCGGAAATCCCAAAGGAAAAAATCCATCTGATATTTGGGATATAGTTGTAAAGGACTGGGAAACCGGGCTATGGAATATTCCAAATGTAAAGTCAAATCATCCTGAAAAAACAACTCATCCGGCTCAATTTCCGGTTGAATTGGTTGAAAGATGTGTGCTTGCATTAACAAATAAAAACAGTTGGGTGTTGGATCCTTATGCCGGTGTTGGAACAACAGCTATTGCAGCATTAAAAAATTACAGAAACTCTGTTGGAATTGAAAAAGAGCCGGATTATGTAAAATTAGCAAAAGAAAGGATTGAAAAATTAAAAGAAGGAAATTTAAAATTACGACCAATCAATAAACCAATCCATCAACCAAAACCTAATGATAAAATTGCGAAAATACCGGAAGAATGGACTAACTTATAAAAAGAAGTATGAAAATAGCACAAAAATATTCACATTTAAATGGCGAAGAATACTTAATTGTTCATCACAATAAACTTTACAAAGAAATAAAAAATGTTATTAAGAACATCAATGCTAACGATTTCAGAACAAAAGTCAGTAAAGAAAAAAGGAAGATTGGAAATAAACTTTTTAGTCCAATTGATTTAAACAAAGCATTTGATAAGGAATTTACAAAGAAAAACTGGTCAGAAAGCAGGTATAATTACTACATTACATTGAATAGGGAATTAATGGAAAAAAGTGTTCTTATGTCTGCAAAAGAACAAAAACAATTTCTTGTTGACAATGGAGAAAAAGAACCAATTTATAGTTATAACCAAACAGATTTTGTAAAAGAAAAACTTGCTGTTGAAGTTCAATTTGGCAAATATTCATTTGTTGCATATGACTTATTTGTAAAACATATGCTGTTCTATTCAGGTGGTGTAATTAATCTTGGAATTGAAATACTTCCAACAAAAAAGATGCAATCTGAAATGTCATCAGGAGTAGCATATTACGAAGGGGAAGTTTATAATGTTATGAGACAAGGCAGAAATAATCCACCTGTTCCTTTGTTAATATTGGGTATAGAACCTTAAAAAATGAAAGGAAAATACAAAACCGGAATAGTATTAGGCGGAGGAGGAGCAAG
>JAUVIG010000528.1 GCA_030592825.1 Chlorobiota bacterium
AAAACAGCATAGGAAGTTTTACCGTCTCTCCCCCCCCGCCCAGCTTCTTGGAAATACGCTTCAGGAGAATCCGGAAGATCATAATGTATAACAAACCTTACATCCGGTTTGTCAATGCCCATTCCGAAAGCATTTGTTGCAACTATTACCCTAATCTTATTGGTTTTCCAACGATTTTGCTTAATATTTTTCAAACCTGAATCAATTCCTGCATGATAATAATCTGCATTAATTCCTTTTTCGTTCAGATATTTTGCAATTTCATAAGAAGCTTTTCTGCTTCTGACATAGATTATACCTGTTCCAACTTGCTTTACAGCAATCTTTAACAGATATTTCAATTTATCTTCAACTTCTCTGACCACATATATTAGGCTCTTCCTCTCAAAACTTAAACGAAATACATTTTTCTCTTTGAAATTAAGCTTCTCTTGAATATCTTCGGCAACTCTCGGAGTAGCTGTTGCCGTTAATCCGATAAAAGGAATAACCGGAATAAACTCTCTTATTTTTGCAATATTTAAATAGGAAGGTCGGAAATCATAACCCCATTGAGAAATACAATGAGCTTCATCTACGGCAACATAGTTGATTTTCATATCAGGCAATCTGGTAATAAACATTCTTGTTGCAAGACGTTCAGGAGACAGATATAAAAATTTATATGCTCCGAATACGGCATTGTTCATTACAATATCAATTTCGCCGGTTGACATACCGGAATACACTGCAGCTGCTTTAATATTTCGTTGATTAAGATTCTCAACTTGATCTTTCATTAAAGCAATTAAAGGTGTAACAACCAAACACATACCTTCTTCGGCAAGTGTCGGAACTTGGAAAATAATTGATTTACCTCCGCCTGTAGGTAATAGTCCGAGAACATCTTTTTTTTCATCTGCAAGTGATTTAATAATCTCCTCTTGTAAAGGTCTAAACTCGGAATAACCCCAATATTTGGTCAATATTTGTTTGTAGGTACTCAAATTTCAGAATTGATTTTGAGTAATAAAGATATGTATTATAATTCAATTAGGCAAGTTGTATTTATTAATATTTGATATAAATTGTTTCATCCCCCGTTCGGCTGTGGTTCCGGCCTAATTCGTATTATCATTCAAGCTATGGTCTTATATAAAAAATCAGTTATTATTACATCAAGCAATCCTTCTTCATCTGTTATTTTATAATCTGTTGACAATTCTTATTTCTTTCTGTAATAACTATAATATCATAATATTTATTAATTATTTGCATTTTGATTTAATCAGTACGACGGAGGCAGGACTTGTTCCGATTATATTTCGGAAGCCGGCCGCCGAACGGTGTACAGCCTTAATGGAACTAGGTACTTTCTTTGCTATCCTTAAACAAGCCGGAACAGATAAAAATAAATTGTAATTTTTAACAAAAATATTGCTACTCTGTAAAACAAAAAAGAGCGTAGTCAAAGACATACCAGCAGGGCAAAGTCTTCTTTTAATACATCACTTTATTAACCATTTTTCTGTCACCACATAACTAACCAATAAACTATACGGTACTCTATGGTATCAATTGCAATTCCTCTAGACAAACCGTGTTGCCATTTTTGAGGCAAAAAAAGGTCTTCTACTAAATTCTCTTTTTCCAGAAACTCTCCCTTTTTTGTCTCAATGATATATACTTTTTCTCGATTGTTCAATCTTATATTATTTAAACCAAATTGATCATGGATATCTGAAAAAGAAGGTAGCGGTATACCTCCCTGAATACTATAATATTCATTTGTATCTCCAATAAAGATAAGGGAATCGCTTAAAATAGAATAACGGGGCAAGTTACTTGATTTTAAAGCACTCAGGGTTTTAATAAAAAATATACTATCAACCCATGAATTTAATATAAGACCTGCTTTCTTATTATATTTAGTTGATTTTGGATAATATACAAATAGTTCCCTTTTGTTTAAATGAGTTAAATCATTGGGGAAATGTCTAATGTAATCAGGAGAAAAGGTGCTCAATGCTTCATTGTAAATAGCCAATCGCTTTTCCTCCTTATTTATTCCAGTATTGCAGGAAAAAAGAAAAAATATACATATTATAAAAAATGTTGATTTGTTCATCGTTTCTGATATTTTTTTAAATATTCAAAAGACTTTGGAAGAGAATTATAATTTGGATACCTATTAATTTTGGGAGAAGTACTTAAATTTCCTGAATTAGTATTATTGATAGTTATTAGTATTTCAAAAAATTTTTGCCTTATAGTTTTTTCTCCATAAATTAAGTCTCTTCGACTTATATATTCTGAATTTCCAGGACCAATCGGTGGTGTAAACTTAAGAGGATCGCCAATTATTTTCGAATCAATCTGTATGTTTTCCTTTTCTGTATACATATAACTTTCAACCACTTCAACAGTATTTGTTGAGGTTACATCAAGAGTTCCTTTTGGTCCTTGAGATTCAGAGGTTAGCGTAGATTCTGATCTAAGTACAGTTTTAGCAACTTTCTTATAACCACCTTTTGCCGCAATATTCTCAGAATCTTCAACGCTTAAAGCCGTTTGAGAAAAGCCGTCAGCATTATTGTCTCTGTTTTCTATTTCTGTACCTGCTTCACCAAATATACCATCTTCTCCTATTTTAGTACAGTTTTGAAAATATCTCGGTTTATTATCCCCTTGTGTATGAATTAACTTTCCAGTTTCTTCGTAAACCCACCAGTCATCATTTTCAGAGGCACCCATACCCATCCAGTCAATAAACCTTATCGGATTATTTGTGGCATATACATACGGACTTTGGAAGTTGTAGGTTTCAGCAAGCGGGTCAACCGTATGGAACCGTGCTAACTGCGGATCATAAAACCTGGCCCCGTAATCGTACCAACTACCGCACTAAAAACAGTTGTTAAAATTTTCCTCTACTCCCGATTTTTTAACAGTCGGAAGTCCGCAGTATGCAGTCAACAAACTACTTTCATTTTTTCAC
>JAUVIG010000117.1 GCA_030592825.1 Chlorobiota bacterium
CGTTTGATGTATGATTATAATTCGCTGATGCATTAATACTAATATGATCGTTGATAAAATAATTCAACCGAAAATTCATTGCCAGGATAAAACTTAAATGTGTACTGTAAAAAAAGTTTTGTGGATTATTGGTTTCGTGATAGGGTTGATCCAGAAAAATAAATCCTGCAGATCCGCGTATAGAAAATCTAACTTTTTTTTGATCTCCAAAAATAGGTTCAATAAAAGGTAAAAAAGTATAACCATGTCCAATAATATCAGGGTTGTTAAAGTTGATATATGAAAGGGTGAAACCGACTTTCGGGTAACAAAAACACAATTGATAGGCTTCATCCCTTGTATTTAACAGGCTGAAATCTAATTCAACCGACCATGGATTGGCATCAGAGATGCTTTTAATATTCTCGGAATGCGGAATAATAAAACCGTAATTTGTTTTTACTCCAAAAATAAAAGGACGGTTTTCTGTTTGACCGGTTGTTTTTCTGACACAGATAAACATAATGATCGGGAGAAGAAAAATATTTAAGATAAATAATTTCATCCGGATTATAATTTGTTGTTAAAGGTAAAATATATTCTGTATTTAAATTACATCCTGCTTAATATCTGTGATTTAATAGTGCATTTTTACGAAAAAACATAAAAACTCAATACAACACCCATAGTGGCATAGTTTATCAGCATTCTCTCAACAATTGCATACAAATTATCCGGAAGCATATCTTTTTTACAGTATTTTTTATTAATTTTGAGTATTCGCATTCTGTTTATTACAACTGTCAACAGAATCATAAATGTCAGCCACAAGCAGGAAAAAATGAACGAAAAAGAAAAACCGAGACTTTCAAGATTGACTGCTGTACTAACACAATTACAGTCAAAACGAATACTGACAGCAAGAGAAATTGCAGAAAAACATAATGTTAGCATAAGAACTGTATACAGAGATATCAGAACTCTTGAAAGTTCGGGAATCCCAATAGTTACGGAAGAAGGAAAAGGATATTCAATAATGCAAGGTTTTAATCTTCCGCCTGTAATGTTTACAGAAAATGAAGCCAATGCCTTAATAACAGCGGAACAATTAATTCTAAAAAATAAAGACAAATCTTTTACCGAACAATACGAAAGTGCTGTTTCCAAGATAAAATCTATTCTGCGGCATTCTCAAAAAGATAAGATTGAATTTCTTTCAGAAAGAATAGTCTTTCGTTACAATGCCGAAAATCAAAAAACGAGTAATTATTTAATGACTGTTCAGTCTGCTGTTACCGGCTTCAAGCTCATAGATATTGAATACCAATCATTACAAGACGAAAATACCAAACGGACAATTGAACCTTTTGCTTTGTACAGCACACAAGAAAATTGGCTTTTGATTGCTAATTGCAGATTAAGAAATGATTTCAGAGTATTTCGTCTTGACCGTATCCGAAAATTAATTGTTCAAAATCAACACTTTGAACCTCATAAAATAACTTTACAAGAATACTTTGAAAAATGCAGAGAAAAATGTTTTACTACCCCTGACATACCTTTGTCATAAGCCTGCTGTAATTTTGTACAATAAAAACAAAATTAATATTAACAGTAGTTGCATTAACAAAAAAGAAAACAAAATGGAAAAAGTAAAAATTGAAGCATTCAAAGTAATTGGAATTTCAGTAAGAACGACAAACGAAAACGGTCAATCTGCAAAAGACATCGGGGAACTGTGGAATAAATTTATGTCGGAAGGAATTCTTAATAAAATTCCAAACAAAGTTGATAATACAATTTATTCAATCTACACAGATTATGAAAGTGATCATTTAAAACCTTACACAATAATATTAGGATGTAAGGTTGAAAATTTTGACGCAATCCCGGAAGGGATGACAGCAAAAACTTTTAATACCGGAAACTATACAAAATTTGTGTTAAAAGGAGATTTAACAAAAGGTGCAGTTTTTGCAGAATGGTCGAAAATTTGGGAAATGGATTTGCAAAGAACTTACACCGCAGATTTTGAAGTGTACGGAAAAAAAGCACAAAACCCTGCAAATGCAGAAGTAGATATTTTTGTAGCAATAAAAGAGATATAAGAACAATGTTTTTCCGGTGCCGAAGAAAGCCTTTAAATAAAAATATTATTCCGGAATATTTTTTTATATTTGGATAATAAATATCGGCTGTTATCTCTAAATAATGGGTGTAACTATTACAGAAATAAATGGTGGTGTGTATACACAGATGTTGGCATTCATGCTAAGAAACCATCGTGCACATGAAATACGATATTGAAACATATTTAAGAGAGAATTTACCAAGTTTGATTGAGTTGATTGGAGATAAGGATATTTCATGGACTAAGATTAATCGTCTATTATATAACCATGTGAGAGAAAATCATGAAAAAGTAATTCAAGTTCAAGGAGAAATAAATATAGATGCAACATTTTTCACTATTCTTAAAAATAGGTTTGAGGGGAAAATGATTTCAGATGCTATGTTTGATTTTTATAATTTAACATTCAGTAGATTAAATGAAATTTTAACAATTAAAGAAAAAGATTTAATTCGGTCAACAATACGAAGCATAATGACTGAAATGAGTAGGAATTACATCAATTTTATTGGAGAGCTTGCGGTGTTATATATTTTTAAAGCTTCGAATAAATTTGATTTGTTAGGTGTTGAAGAACCAATTAATAATAAAAATGGCACTTCAATTGATTTTCTATTTCAGGAAAAGAGTAGTAATGAGCAAATATTAATTGAAGTCTTAAATTTACACATGGAAATTCAAGATTTCCAAACAATTGAACATTTAGAATATTGGTTGACATCAAAATATAACAAGAAAAAGGAGCAAAAATGCACAGACAAAGATAGACCTATTTATATTCAACCTGTTATCTGGACAAAGAAAGAAAATCAGCTTCGTGACTTAGAGCAATTATATTGTAACAAAGGATTTTCAATTGATTTTATTAATGAACCATTCAGCTATGCCTCATATTTAATAAAAGGACAAAAATACGAACATCGTTTTGAACTAGTATCAACTATTTTAAAGGATTAATTATGACATTTTTAGTCATCTTGGGAGTAATCATTGTATTAGTAATTTTTTATCAAATTGGTAAAAAAGAAGAAAATAAATCAACTAAAAACGGTATAGGTTTTAAAGTTGAAACAAAGATTAATAAAAGCGTTGATAAGGATTCAGATAAATGGGAAATCGTACATAGAAAGACTGATAGATGGAATGAACTTGGTTTTGGAGATGATGATAAATTCCCTGGTTATGGCAGACTATATGAAAGGGAATTTGAAGTTTGGTATTGTGAAATAGGTTCAAAAGAGCGTAAAGACATACAGAAATTTGTAGATAAGTATCCACTAAACTATGACCCAAAAAATTATCAGGAAATTGTCGGTGAAGGAGTTTATTTGGAACAATTGACTAATACAAAAGATTATGAAACTTTATATACAGCTTTGGATAATAAAAATCGTAAAAGGTGGTACTTTGCTTTAGTAAGTTCGAAACCTTTGTGGATTCAAACTGAAAGAGCGATAGAAAAAGAAAATATTCAAGAAACAAAGCAAGAAATTGAAGTACCTGATGGGTGGACATTAGTCAGGAGAAATTCAAAGGATTGGGTAGGTTCAGGTTTTGGTGATGGAGAATTATTCCCCGGATATGGTAAGATTTATGAAAGAACATTTGAAGTTTGGTATTGCGAGATTGGTTCAAAAATAAAAGTTCCACAACCAGATTTTATAGATAAAGCAATTCTAAATCACTATAACGGAATTTGTGGTGATTTAGGAAAATTAAAAGGGAAAGGATTACAATTTGATACCTTAGAAAAGACACAAGGGTATAAATCTTTATTGACCACAGTTGATAAAAAAGAAAGGAAAAGATGGTATTTTGGACTTAAAGATACAAAACCGACATATATTTATACAGAAAGAGCAGAATAAGCACGAAATGCCAACACATGGTATAGTGTATGCGGGTTTCAGAAGTTTTCGAAGGTCTATGGCTCGTAAAAAGGGTCGGTGTAAACTGATAGAAAATCGCCTCGAATTCCCGCACGACACCATACCATCAACCGTTAAGCAAAATAATGAAATTTAATAGAAGAAAAAAAAAACTAAGATTATTTTTAACATTTTATATTAAATATATGCAATGTATAAACTAAACTTCGAAAAAATCAACTTTGAAAAATTGGGGAAATTAACTCGTTTTTTAATGAGAGGAAATTTCATTTTAAAATCAGTCCTTATTGTTGCAATTCTATATTGCATTCTGGCAATACCAATGTTTTTTCTTGATGGAGAAATCAAACAAAAATATCTCTATTTTTTCATCATTGCTATTGTTGTCGGCGGTAATTCATTGACTTTCTTTTATATAAGAGGTTTTAAAGCAAAACGTGGCAAAGCCGAGATGATAATAGCTGATAATATTATTACAATTAATGTTCTTGGAAGAAAGGTTTTATCAACTTCGTTTAGTAACATTAATATTGAATTCTTTCATATTTCTTACGGTAGATATTACAGTACAAACATAAGACCGGCTCTTCTAATTAAATTTGACGATTATGCACAGTATAATTTAATGTTAGAAATAGACTTATCCGTGAAAAACAGTCCGGAATGGAAAAATAATTTTAAAACAAAAAGGGGGACTTACCACTCAACTGCAATTAAAATCAATAAAGATAAATTTATTGAATTGGCAGAAGCATTAAATATTATCAATAATTTAGAAATTTTGCCATAACTCAACAAAATGAATTATATAATTATTGAAAAAAAGTAAAGAGGCAGTGGCATCTTTGTTCCATTTAACTTTGCCAAAGTTTCAAACTTTGGCAAAGTTGTTTTAACATTAAAAATCCAACCTTAATCTAACATCCGCCTCCCCGGCATTTTTATATTTCCGAATTCATAATATTCAACATCAAAAAAATTGCTTCATGACAGATTGATATAAGTTTTGTATTTTTATTTGAACTATTTTTTACTTGCATCTATTTTTATCGTTGTATTCTTTTTCTCCGACTGAGCATATATGGCCAGTAATGCACAACCGCTTAATCCTTCATCATAACCTATTGTAAATTTATATGCTCCGTATCGCGGAGTCTTAAACTTGTAATATTTGTAAGTATCATTATCGGTGTTTTCTTCATAGTCCTTTATTTGTATGTCTTTTTTATTGTTCATTATTAAATTAGGCATATCTCCGTTTTCTTCTTTAAATAAATAAATCCCATATACAGTTTCACGTTTCAATACCAATTTTAATTCTATGGTTTTGTTTATTTCATAATCCATTAAGTAATCACCCTCACAATTCATTATCATCTGTTTTTTTAATTTTGCTTTACATTGTGCTTCACTTGCCACAGAAAGTGATAATAATATGATTGTACTCAAAATAATATGTTTCATCTGTTTATATTTTTAAATTAATTAATAATAACAAGATTTACCTGAAAGAATAATTTTATTGCCGGCATTTTTAATTTCAAGCTTAAGCTGATTTTTTATTTCATTTAATATTTCTTCTAAAGGAATATTATAAAAAGAATTTGTAACTAAACAATATGCAATGTCTTCATTTTCAACTATAACTTGCTTTCCGTAATATTCGGAGAGCAACTCAGTTATTGTTATTACCGGAGTATTGTTAAATACAAATTTTCCGGTTTTCCATGTTAAATAATTTTCATTTTGGTTCACAGCAGAGAAAACCAATTTTGCCGATTTATGTACCGAACAATAATGATCTTTTTTTATCAGTAATGCCAATCCTTCTTTGTTGTTCTTTTCTCCTACTTTAACAATTCCGGTTTTGACAGTTATATCAACATTTACTTCTTTTGTGTATGCTCTTATATTAAAATTAGATTTGTCCTGCACAGTTATTAAAGCATTTTGAGCAGATATAATATAAGTTTCGCAACTTTTTTTGTTTATTTCAAAATATGCTTCTCCTTCAATTTTTATATTACATTCCTTACCTTTAATTTTTGAAGGGTAGGTTATTTTTGTATTCTTATTTAACCAAACCCCGTTATCGTCCGGCAATGTAATCTTCTTCGTTTTATTTGTTGTATTTTCAACAATTATGTATTGAGTTGAATTATGTGTGTTGAAAAGGATTATCGTAATTAGTATTAGAATAATTGCTGCTGCCGAACTTACATATACAGTTCGCTTTTTTAACATATGCTTATCATTAAGAAAGGTTTTTGAATAGTTTTCCCAACCAATCTTTTTGTTCCATTTTACTTCTCTCGGAAGCCTGTTTAAAGATTCAACTTTATCTTTAAAGATTTTATCTATATTGTTATTCTCCATTTTTGTTTAATTTTTCTTGAAGTAATTTTCTTGCTCTTGTAAGATATACTCTTGAACTGCTTGTTTTAATGTCTAATTTTTCTGAAATCTCTTTATGAGAATATCCTTCAACAGCATGTAAGTTAAAAACCGTACGATAATCATCGGGTAAGTTTTTTATTATATAATAATATGTTTCTAAATCAAGATTGTTTTCATTTACATTTGAAATTACAGATTCTTTTTCGTGTTCCGAAATGTCAGTGAAAATTGTATTTTGCCTTAATAAACCTAATGCTTCATTAATTATGATTTTTTGCATCCAAACAATTAAACTTCTTTCTTCTTTATATATAAACTTATCAAGATTACTGAAAATTTTAAAGAATCCGTAGTTCACAATGCTGCCTGCATCAGCTTCATTATTAACATATCTGAATACCAGTTTAAACATTCTGACTGAATATTTATCGTAAAATTCTTTTTGTGCCTTTCGGTTGCCTCTTTTTACTCTGTTGAGTAATTTTTTCGTCATTTTTATCTGTTTGCTTTTTTTGTCTTTACTCTATAAATGCAAAATATGTATAAAACGCTACAAAAAAAGTCAAATATTTTTAAAGAAATAAATAAAAAAGCCTGACAACTATAAATATTATCAGACTGATTTATAAGAATTCTCCTAATAAATTATTCCTTTGCGTCCCTGCCTGCCGGCAATCAGGTTGGCGCCTTTGTGTGAAATTAATTATTAAAAACCCAAATTAATCCTAACCCCCGCCTTAATCCACCTGCCCGGCATTTTAATATTTCCGAATTCATAATATTCTTCATCAAAAAGATTAGAGGCTTCAGTATATATTTCCAAATGATCATTAGCCCAATAAATTTTCAAATCAACTAATGCAAATGGCTTATAGTTTTGTTCGCCTGTGTAATCGCCTTCTGTTAAATCATATACGGAATAACTGCCGGCTCGATCTTCATAACGAACAACCCAACTTGCAGCCAAATTACCGTATATTTTATGATGCAATGAAAATACGGCTTTGTGTTTTAAATAGTCCAATGCATATTTTGATATGTATTCAGCACTTTGTTTGGTGATATCAATATAGGCATAAGAAACGGCAATCTTTTTAATACAGCTGTTTTTTGCAAAATAATATGAACTTGAAAATTCTGCTCCGTGCGTAGTCAGTTCCGTAATATTGAGTGGTTGCCAATCAATTGTGTCTGAAAGCCTTACCCAATCAATGGTGTTTTTGCCTTCTCTTCTGAAACCGGTTAAGTGTACTCGAAGTCCTTTTGAATGATATTTCAATCCGGCTTCGTAAGTTAAAGCATGTTCAGGTAATAAATCGGGATTACCTTTGTTTGTCGGGCCGTCATAATAAAGATCGGTAAAGGTAGGAAGCCTCATTGCTTGGTTGGCGGATGTAAAGACTTTGAATTTCTTGCTGAAATCATAACTTACATCAATACCTCCGGCAAAATTCCAATAGTAATCACTGTTATAATTTGATGAGAAACCTCCGGCAATCATAAATTTTTTATATCGAAACATATGTTCAGCATACAGATTTAAATTATATCTGTCGGCTGCTTTTGTATATAATCCGAATTCTTCGAAAGGAACATCAATTGTTTGTTCCGTATCTTCTCCCAGAACATTACTTTGAATAAATGCATGGCGGTATTCTGCTCCCAGAGCAGTTTTTCCGGCAAGGGTTTTTATATCATATTTTAATTCAGAAGAAATAAGGTTGGTTTTATGGTAGTTATGCCCGGGATAATAGTTCCAAGCGGCAAATACCCCGGGAACATATTTAGCAGTATCTGTTCCGTCGGCAAAGTAATCTCCTGTTCTAGTATATTTATCTTCTCTGAATAATTCAAAACGATCTTGATGTCTTCTCCAATAAAAACTTGTTAAGAAATTGTATTTTTCACCGCTGCTTACGGTTTTATATCCTGCATATATTGTTTTGGTGTTTTCGTATTGCCACGGATATTTCGGAGTGTAAAAACTGTTGGCCCCGAATGATTTGTCGGAATATCCGGCTTGGATTATAAAATCGGTAATTTTGGTTTTAATTCCTGTTTCGTAAAAGATGTTTAACGCATCGAAATCGGTATTATTGATGCTGTCGTCAGGAAGATAGCCGTTACTTATTTTTCCGGAAACGGATAAATAATTTCTCCAATATTTATGATTGAAGGAAATTCCGGTATTTCCGCCAAAATAGTTGTGTTGTCCGGCAAAAAGAGACAGGTTTAGTTTTTTGGTTTCTTCGGTATTTGTTATGAAGTTTATTGCTCCGCTGTATGCGTTAATACCGAAAATTCTGTTTCCGGGCCCTTGAAGGATTTCTATTTTTTCAATACTTTCAATGTCAACCGGTAGGTTCATGTTATGATGCCCGGTTTGTACATCATTCATTTTAAATCCTTTAAGAAGAATTAATGTTTGCTCAAAATTTCCGCCTCTTATTCTAATATCGGCTTGAACCCCTTCTGTTCCTCTTTGTCTTACGTCCACATTGCTTACATATTCGATCAGATCTTGCAAACTGTGGACAGGCAATGATTTTATCTCGTCTCTTTCAATTGTATAAATCACCCGGGCAAACTCTGAATACAGTGTGGGAACTCTTGATGAAATGATTTGAACATCATCAATCGGAATTGTGTCCGTTTGAGCGTTAAGAGTAAAAACAGATGTTAAGAAATAAGAAAGAGGCAATAATGCAATTCTTATTTGTTTTCCTAAAGAACTAAAAACGCTCCATGAGTTGTTAGACCATTGTTTAAATGTTGTAATTTCTTTTGAAATAAGATTTTTTCTGTTCATTTTGTTTAAATTTGAGATTTTAAAATAGTATCTTGTTGTTTTAACAGCTAAGCAAATTTATTGTTATTTTATTTAAGCATTGAAGCATTGCATCATTGAAGCATTGCATCATTGAAGCATTAATTTTTCAAAGCAACAAAATTAACTTTTAAAAATCATTTCATGCATTATCAACATATAATTTGGGATTATAACGGAACTTTATTAAACGATGTAAATCTTTGTGTAGAAGTGATTAATGACATGCTGTCAGCGAGGAATATACCTGTAATGACTGTTGATAAGTACAAGGAATTATTTGATTTTCCGGTAAAGGATTATTATGCAAAAG
>JAUVIG010000397.1 GCA_030592825.1 Chlorobiota bacterium
ACCTTCACAAATTATTATTATTCTTTTCATCTCCCTGCCTTATTGTTTTGGTTGTCCGTCAGTTATGATATTTCTTTGCCACAACTCTCCTAATGTATAATCTTCTAACCAAACAGAGAGGTCTTCTTTTTTTAATCGTTTAAACTTACTTTCTCCGTCAATTTGATTAACCGTAATAATATCTTCCGGTTCAAAGTAACTGATTAAATCGGTTGATTGCGTTGCAATAATTACTTGTGCCCCTTTTTTAGCAACACTTTTAACCATGCCGGCAAATTTTGCAATTGCCAAAGGATGCAAGCCAAGTTCCGGTTCGTCAATAATAATACTGTCAGGTAAGTTCGGTTGCATAAACAAAACAGCTAAAGCAATAAAACGCAATGTTCCGTCAGATAAATCATTTGCACCATAAACAGTTGAGCTGTATTTGTCTTGCCACTGTAAGCGCATTAGACCTTCCGAATTGGGTTGAAAAAAGAAATCTGAAAAAAACGGTGCAATACTTTGTATTGTTTTTATAATTCTGCTGTAAACAATTTGATTTCTTTGCTGAATGCGAAATAATAAAGCTGAAATATTTTTGCCTGTTTCATATAAAAAATAAGAATCATTGTCAATATGGCAAGTTTCTGTAAAAGGAGAATTATTACTTGTATCGTGAAAATGATATTTTTTTAAATTCTCTAAATGATTACGAATATAGTTAGCTTTATTTAATCCCTTATTTTTAATTTGAGCTTCTGCACTTAAATTACAGAAATCCCAATGATTATTTTGACACCACAAATCCTCTTCTGAAAAAATAAAACCTTCTTCACCAAGTAGTATTGAGAAAGAGTACGCATCTGTTTCATTATCATACAAAATATTTGTATAAATTGATTGTGTTATTTTTTGACCTTTATGTAGTAACTTGTGTATTCCTCTTAAAGCAACATATTCTTTTAATTTTTGATTATAGACATTATTCAAGAAATCAAAGAAAGAAATAAAATTGCTTTTTCCTGCTCCGTTTGCTCCTATCAAAATATTAACAGGACGCAATTCTACCTTTGCTTCTTTTATTGATTTATAACCTTGTATTTCTATGAAATCCATTTTAATAATTTTTTACAAACGCATAAGTTTACTTTCTGCCGGATAAACTTTTCGGAATTCTACCCATTTTAATTGTTTCAGAACGAAGTCTTCGCCCAACCATTTTCTCAACAGTATTTCCTATTTCTAAAATTTTATCAATGTCAATACCTGTTTCAATTCCCATTTCATCCATCATAACAAGCATATCTTCAGTAAAAACCAAACCTACTGCATTTGGATCTTTGTAATAATATTTTCCTGTTCCGGAAACAGGAACACCGTCAACAAAGTTCGCAGGTTGTCCGCCAATCCCTCCTATTGTAGATTCATAACGAGTAATACCTGCTTGCAAGGCAGCGAGAACATTTGCCAAGCCCCAACCTCTGGTCGTGTGAAAATGAGCAAGATGCAATGATGTATCAGGAATTGCATCCAATAACATTGAAAAATATTTATAAACTCTGTCGGGAGATGCAGAGCCGTCATGATCGGCATGTTCAATATCATCGGCACCTATGTCTAACCATCTTTTTGTAAATGCAACAGCATCTTCCAAACGTGTAGGTCCCTCTATCGGGCAACCCCAAATGGTACTGACGGTTCCGTTAACTTTAATACCGACATCATGTGCCTTTTTAATATATTCTTCGCTCATCTTCCAATAATCAGCAAGCGATAAGCCGGAATTAATTTTATGATGAGATTCACCGGTTGAAACCATCAATAAAATTCTGTCAGGCCCCCATCCTTCTTTTTTAGCTTCAATAGCACGTTCAATGCCGCGTTCTCTAATAGTAACCGCAGTTATTTCAACATCATCTAATTTATCTTGAAGTTTTTTACTGTTTCGAATAGCTTTCATTAATTCATCAGAATCTTTAAATTGCGGCATTCCCTTTGGATTACCGAAATTTGTAACTTCAATTTTTTTATAACCGGCAAGTATCAATTGTTCAGACAACCATAACTTCGCTTCGGTAGGAATAAGTTTTTCTTCATGTTGAAAACCGTCCCTTACGGTTATTTCACCAAGTTCAACTTTTTTAGGATAATTCATCATTTTCATCTGTTTATGTTTTATCAATACTTTTATGTAATTTTAACAGAAATTAAACAACAATTATTAAGATTACATAAAAATTCATTTTATATTCAATTTTGATTTTATAATTTTACAAACAAATATAGTAAACTTTCATAAAAAAATGTAAAAATATTCTTTTTAGCATTAATTAACTAAAAATGTCTGAAATCAATTTAACAAAACCTGAACTAAAAAATATGCTCAAAGAAGTGCATTGCATTACGAGCATAAATTATTCTCAATATGCTTTCAGTTTTATAAAAAGACGAACCGAACTTTTTATGAATTCTAACAAAATAATATCTGATATTGATTTCATATATAAAATAAATAAATCACCGGGGTTTGCAGGTCAATTTTTAGAAACTGTTTTTGTGCCTGATTCTGAATTCTTCAGAGATGCAGAAATGTGGAATTTTCTGGAAAATAAGTTACTGCCAAAATTTTCCGGAAAAAAAAATATTAAAATACATTTACCTTATTGTACCGGAGGTAAAGAACTTTACTCTTTGCTTTATATTCTAAACGAAAATCCCGGTAACTTAAACATTTCAATAATGGTTTCAGCGGTTACGGATGTTCATTTAAAACGAATTAAATCCGGAAAATTTGATTATCCTGACATTAAAGTTTCTGTTAAAAACATTGAATTACTTAATTCAGCAAATAATTCAGAAGATATTTTTCATCACAGCAACAAGTCATACAAAGTAAAAAATGATTTTAAAGGACAATTAAATTTTGAGGTTTGCGATTTCTTTAACAACAAATATTTTTCTGATTTTGATATAATAATATGCAGAAATTCTTTTATCTATTTTAATAAAGAATTACATGAAAAAGCTGTCAAAACTATTACAAGAAGTCTGAAAAAAGGAGGATATCTAATAATCGGAGCAAATGAAACTATAGGAGACCCTGAAAAAAGAAAATATAAGAAAATAAATAAAGTCTTAAGTATATATAAGAAAAAATAAATGACTTATTGTGCATAGAGATAAATACATATTAATAGGAGGTTCTGCCGGCAGTTTCAGAATAGTAACAGAAATTTTGGGTGCTCTGCCTAAAGATTTTCCGTATTCAATTATACTGGTTTTGCATCGTTTAAAGCATATAAAAACCGGCTTTACAGAAGCTTTAAGCTCAAAATCATTATTACCCGTTTCTGAACCGAAAGATAAGGAAAAAATTGAACAATCTAAAGTTTATATAGTTCCTGCAAATTATCATATGTATATTGAACCTGATAAGACTTTTGCTCTCTCTACGGAAGAACCGGTTAATCATTCAAGACCCTCAATAGATATTACATTTAGTTCTGCCGCATATTCTTTAAACGGAAAAATTATCGGAATAATATTGTCAGGTGCAAATAAAGACGGAGCTTTTGGTTTGAAAAAAATTAAAGATAACAGCGGAATTACAATTGTTCAAGATCCTGAAGAATCCATTGTGAGAACAATGCCCGATGCAGCTATTAAAACAACAAAACCGGAAAATATATTATCTTCGCAAAAAATTGTTGAATTTATTATAAACCTGAAATAAGCAATTATAAACTTTGATAATCAATTAAGGTAACCTAAAAAACAAATGTAATGCAAAAACTTCCTGTCAGAAAAATATCAGCTGTTATATTTTTCCTTATAATAATAGGGTTGATTTTTATTTTATATACCAAAAATAACATTGAAAAATTAGACAGAATCACCATTCTGATATACAGCGGTTTATTTTTTTCGGCTTTGTTTCTTCTTATTATAAATTTATTAAAATCTGTTTCCGAAAAAGAGAAAATAATAAGTTCAGAAAAAGAAACTAAAGATAATCGTAAAAAAGATGAAAATATAAGCAAAGACCTTCAATC
>JAUVIG010000565.1 GCA_030592825.1 Chlorobiota bacterium
ATTGTGCCAATTGTTTTTATGTTTATCTTGAAGATGAAAATATGTTTGTTTTTACTTCCGATAATGATACAAAACATGTGCAAGACGTATTACAAAACAGTTATGTCGGCGGTTCGGTTGTTTTAGAAACTTCAATTATCGGAAAAATTCAAGGCATTCAATTTAACGGAAAAATGTATCTTCCCGAAGGTGATTTAAAAAAGAAAGCAAAAAAAAATATATGAAGCGTTATCCCTTTGCAATATTGATGAAAACTCAATTGTGGGTTGTTGATTTAGATTTTATTAAATTAACTGATAACCGTTTAGGATTCGGGAAAAAACTGATATGGAAAAAAGATGCTGCAAAAAATTAAAAAAGTCTTTTTTATAAAAAATATAAGCATTACCTTTGCAAACTCAAATAATCCGGTCACGTAGCCAAGTGGTTAGGCAGCGGTCTGCAAAACCGTCTACAGCGGTTCGAATCCGCTCGTGACCTCTGAATTAAAAGGCTGTCTCAAAACAAATTTTTGAGAGACAGCCTTTTCTCTTTTTTGTATATCTGATCTTTTAGATTTTTTAAGTTTTCTTAATTTCCGAAATTTTTTAATTGCTTTGCTTGGAAAATAAATGCTTAATGTATATATTTGGGGACACACCGATTGTAACACTTGCCGGTTATAATTAATTAAAAAATCTAATATGATTAATTCATCAGAAACATTTAAAACCTATTCAAAATACTATAACATTTATATAGGAACTAAAACAAAAGACTTGGAATTCTACAAATCTTTAACTGAAAAAAACCGTAAAATTGTAGAAATCGGTTGCGGAACGGGAAGAATACTTAAGTTCTTTCTTAAAAATGATTATCACATTACAGGAATTGACATTTCTCATGAAATGTTAGAGTTATGTAAAATTGATCTTGTTAATTTTATTTCATCAGGTAAATTATTATTATTTAACCATGATTTCTCGGTTTCTTCTTTTAACGAGTTATTTGATACAGCTCTTATAACTTTTTTTACTTTTAATTATGTTAAAAACCCTGTGAGTTTTTTAAAAAATGTTTATGACTCTCTAAATAATAAAGCAATTATTATAATTGATTTATACTACCCTCATGTTTTCCTCAATAAAGAGATTGAAGATAAATGGTTGATTAAAGAATTAAAAGATAATCAAAGAATTATTACATTAAAAGAAAAACGCCGGATGGAAAACAATATTGAACATCGAATTCAAATATTTTCAGAGGATAATGTTGAGGAAACAGTCCGTTCTGAAAGAATATATTACAGTCCTCACGAAATTAAGAAATACCTGAGCAATGCGGGCTTTATAAATATCCGATACTCTTTAACTCATAATAAGGATAATTTTGTTGATAACATTGAGGAAATTGATATAAAAGTAGGAAATTATGTTGTAACAGCAGAAAAACCCGGCTGTGTCCAAGTTGAACTTAAAGAATAACATCCGGGCAATAAAAATATAATTGTCCTTTAACGAAAATATTTCTTGTTAAGGTTTTTTAATTGTAAATTTGGAATGCAAAAACTTTGTATTTACTTTTGACTAATAAAAAATGCTACCACAGAGTTCAACCAACTTGAGAAATAGAGTAAACAAGCTCTATCTTCCAAAAACCAAACCATTATTCCCGGTATTTGAGGCAATAAGTAACTCAATACATGCCATACAAGAAAAAACAGAAAAAACAGATTTTAATCAAGTTGGAAAAATTTCAATAAAGGTAATAAGAAACGGTAGAGAAGAAGTTTTAAAAGATATAGAAAGTATTGAAGAATACCCGATTAATTCATTACAAATAAAAGATAACGGAATAGGATTAGATGAAGACAATTTCATATCATTTATGGAATTTGATTCTAAAAAGAAAGTTGATATTGGAGGTAAAGGAATAGGAAGGCTTGTTTGCTTAAAAGCTTTCAATAAATTAATATTTAATAGTGTATACTTTGATAAGAATGAATACAAAATTAGGAGTTTTGAATACAAAAAAACAAAAGAAGGTTTTGATAATTATGAAGATGATATAAAAACAGATAAAAAAGAAACAGAAACAACTCTAACCCTTTATAGATACGAAGACAAATATCAAAAACAAGTACCTCTCCAAATAACAGATATCGCGAGACAAATAATAACTCATTTTCAATTATATTTTATCCAAAAAATTGAGCCTCAGATTATTATTTGGAATCAAAATAATACTAAGATAGATTTAACAACTTTATTTAATAAAGATTTTGAAAAAGAGATTCTAAGTGAAGATTTTCAAATATATGAAAATAAATTCAAAATTTATATTTCAAAATCTTATAGAGCAAAAAGTCACAAAATTCATTACTGTGGACATGAAAGGACAGTAAAAGATGAGTATTTATCTAAATACCTTGAAGACTTTAGATACAAAATGAATGGTTTAAATGGTGGGTACTTTTTTCAAGTTTTTATTGTTGGGGAATTCTTAAATAAAAATGTTAATGAAGCTAGAACTAACTTTAATTTTAGCTTAGAAGAAGAAAGTGATGTATTAGATATGCAAGAAATTACTTTATCTAAAATCAGAAACTCAGCCATACAATGCATAGAAGAGTTATTAATGCGAATTAAGGGTTAAAAAAGTGTTTTATTAAAATTATAAATAGTTGTAATAATGATGCAATATATTTGTCTATCATTCTAAATATG
>JAUVIG010000285.1 GCA_030592825.1 Chlorobiota bacterium
ATTAGAGAGAAATATGATAATGAAGAAATCGTTTTAGTAAAATCAATTCTTACAAACGGTGTTTTAAACAATGAATTTGATATTGAAGATGAAGAACAAACTGCTATTGTGATCGTAACTGCACTTAAAGGTCTTGAATTACCAATTTTTATTAACAGTAAATATATAGAGTTGAAACAAAGATTAGATTTTATGATTAGTGTATTAATACGAGGAATAGAGAAAAGGTAATTTTTTTATCTGTAAACTGACTTATAAACCAAATAGTTCAAATTTTAAAAACAAACTTCATGTACATTAATTCTATTTCATATTATATCCCGGAACAAATAGTTCCAAACAGTTATTTCGAGGATAAAAACGGATTGTCTGATGAATGGATTACAAAACGAACCGGAATAAAAGAACGCAGAATAGCATCACCAAACGGAAATACCAACACAATGGCTGTTGATGCAGTAAAAAAAGCCGTTAAAATTCTTCCTTATTCAATTTCAGATATTGATTTAATTGTAGGCGCAACATATACTCCGTTTGATACAGTTGCAGGTTTAGCACATTCAGTTCAAAATCACTTCAATATAAATAAAGCCAAAGCTGTAACAATTACTTCGGCATGTTCTTCATTTGTAAATGCTGTTGAAATTGTTCAAGGATATTTTGCAATGAATAAAGCAGAAAAGGCATTAGTAATCGCATCTGAACATAATACGGCATACACTAATGAAAATGATGAACAATCAGGACACCTTTGGGGTGACGGAGCTTCTGCCGTTTTTATTTCCAAAAATAAAACATCTGACAACGATATTGAAATCATAGATGTTATCACAGAAGGCCTCGGAAATGTTGGTAAAGCATCAGAAGCAGTTTGTTTACGCCCTTTAAACGGCGGGATAAAAATGCCATACGGTAAAGATGTTTTTATAAATGCAAATAATTATATGATAAGTGCTTTAACAGATATTCTTGAAAAAAACAATTTTTCAGTTAATGATTTGGATTATGTTATTCCGCATCAGGCAAATATTCGCATAATTGAACATATCAAAGAAGAATTAAATATTAGCGAAGAAAAAGCACTTGTTAATATTGATAAATTAGGAAATACCGGTTGTGCAAGTACTCCGATTGCATTTTCTCAAAATCAAAATAAATTTCAAAAAGGAGATTTAATCGGAATTACAGTTTTCGGAGGAGGATACTCAAGCGGTGCAATTTTACTTAAAAAATAATTTAAAATGAAACATCCATTCTAAAAACTTAACACACAGGGGAATGACAAATGCATAAACAAGGTTTTATTTAAAGAAAAAGAGCTCGCATGCGGATGTTCCTATGTGGTAATTAAAAACAATAAAAAAAGACACATGAAAGAAAAATTAAGAAGTATATTTTTTAAAATTTGGTATTGGTACATAAGTACTGTTGATAAAAATGCAGAAGTTATTTTTATGAATTACGGGTATTCGACCGGAAAAGAGGAATTAAAACTTGGAAAGAAAGATGAGAAAAACAGATATTCTATTCAATTGTATAATCATACGGCAACAGGCACAGATATAATAGAGAAAGACCTGTTGGAAGTAGGGTGCGGACGAGGCGGAGGATTATCATATATCAATCGAAATTTGTTACCAAAAAGTGTTATCGGTGTTGATTTGAATAAAAAAGCAATTGAATTTTGTAACAAATTTTACAAGGAGGCAAATAGTACATTTTTGCAGGCAAATGCACAAACCTTACCTTTTGAAGATAACTCCTTTGATGTAGTGTTAAATGTAGAATCATCACATCGTTACCCTCAAGCTGAATTATTTTTTAATGAAGTTTATCGTGTATTGAAACCGGGCGGATACTTTTTGTTTGCCGATTTCAGGTATAATTTTGAAATTGATGAATTAAAACTGCAACTAAAAAATTCTAATCTGCAAGTTGAAAAAAAACAAGATATTACTCCAAATGTTGTTAAAGCATTAAAATTTGCAACACCCGGCAGAGAAATATTAATAAAAAAAATAGCTCCGAAATTATTACAAAATTTAGCTAAACAATTTGCGGCAACTGTGGGAACTCCTACTTATAATAAATTCTTAACACGTAAGTTTTTATATGTCTGTTATGTTTTAAAAAAATAATTATTAAACAAAACAAAAGTTTAAAAAATGGGAATTAATATAAAAGAAATATCAAGCAAAAATGAATTAAGAGGATTTGTTAAATTCCCCGATAAATTATATTTCGGTAACAAATTCTATATTCCTGCATTACATAAAGCCGAATTAAATACTCTTGATGAAAATCAAAATCCGGAATTTGAATTTTGTGAAGCAAAAAATTGGCTAGCATATATAAGCAATGAAATTGTAGGTAGAGTAGCGGGTATAATAAATCATAACTATAACAAAAAAACAAATAAAAAGTATGTTCGTTTCGGGTGGTTAGATTTTATTGAAAATGAAAGAGTTCTTCAAGAACTGATGCATGCTGTTGAAACATGGGGAGAACAAAACAATGCAGAATTCATCCACGGTCCGCTTGGTTTTTCATCTTTTGATGCTTCCGGTGTACTGATTGAAGGATTTAATGAATTACCTACATCTTTTGCTCATTATAATTTTCCTTACTATCCTAAATTCATAGAAGAATTGGGATATGAGAAAGATGTAGATTGGATTGAATTTAATGTAAAAGTTCCTGAATCTGTACCCGAAAATTTTGTAAGAATAGCTGATTTAGTAAAGAATAAATACAAATTTCACAGTGCCGAACTAAAAAACAAAAAAGATTTATTAAAATATTCATCCCAAATATTTAAACTTTTAAATGATGAATATAAAGACATTTATGCTTTTTCAGAATTAACAAAAAAGCAAATTATAGAATTAAAGAAACAATTTATCTCATTTCTTAATCCTAAATATGTATCGATTATTTTGAGTACAACAAATAAAGTAGTCGCTTTCGGAATTACAATGCCGTCACTCTCAAAAGCATTGCAAAAATCTAAAGGCAGACTTTTTCCTTTTGGTTTTATTAGAGTATTGTATGCTTTACGAAAAAATGATACAGCAGATACATTACTCATTGCAATACAAAAAGAATATCAGGACAAAGGAATTAATGCATTAATTTTTAGTGATATAATGAACACATTTATTAAAAAAGGAATTACAAATCTTGAAACAACACGTGAGTTGGAAAACAATCTCAAAGTTAAACAACTGTGGAGTCGTTTCGAGCATAAACAGCATAAAAGAGCAAGATGTTATATTAAAAAATTATAATTATGAGCAACATAAAAAAACTTTTTTTTAATAAAGGTTTATTAAAAAAATATAATTTATCGTTCCCTAAAATTAAAAATCGTGAAAAGGTAATACAAGGCGGACAAAAATTCAAAGATAAAGTTGTAATTATTACCGGAGCTTCTTCCGGTATCGGGAAAGCATGTGCCTTTGAATTTGCAGAAAAAGGAGCAACTGTTGTTCTTGCTGCAAGAAGAATAGATAAATTAAGAAAAATTGAAGAAACAATCAATAATCAAGGAGGAAAAACATTGATTGTAAAAACTGATGTAAAAGAAATTGACGATTGCATAAATTTAATAGATAAAACAGTTGAAAAATACGGAAAAATAGATGTTCTTATCAATAATGCAGGTATTTCAATGAGAGCATCTTTTGAAGATTTGGATTTAACTGTTATAAAAGAACTGATGGATACCAATTTCTTCGGTGCTGTTTATTGCACTAAGTTTGCTTTACCTTATTTATTAAAACAAAAGGGAACTGTAATCGGTATATCTTCAATATCGGGCCTTACACCCTTACCCGGCAGAACAGGTTACAGTGCATCGAAACATGCAATGGACGGTTTTTTAAATACATTAAGACTGGAAAACATAAAGAAAGGACTGAATGTATTAGTTGTACACCCGGGTTTTACAAGTTCAAATATTAGAAATACGGCATTGAACAAAATGGGCATACCCCAAAAAGAATCACCCAGAGATGAAGAAAAAATGATGTCTTCTGAAAGAGTAGCACAAATTATTGCAAAAGCTGCTTATAAACGAGAGCGAGATTTAATTTTAACTCCACAGGGAAGGCTTGTTGTATGGTTGCACAAAAATTTCCCGAGCTTTACTGACAGAATATTACTAAACGAAATGGCAAAAGAACCTGATGCTCCCATATAAATTTTCTAACAAGCAGATTATTAAAACAATACTGAAACTAAATTTTAAATATTGAAAACATTATCAGAAAAAATACAAGTTAAAATACATTATTAACCCGCATTATTCATGCGATTAGCTTTGTGTAGATGCGAGGCGTCAAAACCCGCAGACATATCTTTTATATTTCAAGGGTTTTGCAACGAAGCATATGCACAAAGATAATTGCAAGCGACACCCAAATTTGAGTATGTAGTTTTATTGTGTATTTACATATAATGAATTAACAGACAGAAAGTTAGTGGCATTATAATATTGAAGTGGTGAATAATGCGGGTTAAATATGTACGGAAAAACAAATACAGTTAATTATGGCAGAAGATAAAATTGATACAACACGAGAGAAAATTTTACAAGTGGCGGATAAGCTGTTTGGTCGCTACGGGTTTTATAAAACATCAATGGACGAGATTGCAAAAATAGCGAGAAAAGCAAAAGGTTCTTTATATTATCATTTTAAAAGTAAAGATGAGTTATTTAAGGAGGTCGTAGCTTTAGAAATTAAGAATTTAAAATCTCAATTAACTGTTATAGTAAATGACAAAAATTTACGTGCAGATATAAAAATTAAGAAATATCTGATTAAAAGAATGGAAGTTTTAAATTCTGCTGCAAATTATCATGAAACATTAAAAGCAGATTTTTTTGAACATTTTAGTTTTATTGATAATCTGAGAGATGAATTGGATATCTGGGAAAAAGCCCAAATTCATAAAATTTTACAACAAGGTGGTGATGAAGGTATTTTTGAAAAACAAAACGGAGAAACAGAAGCCTTGCTTGATGTTTTTATAATGGTATTAAAAGGTATGGAGATACCGTTTTTTTTACAAGCTAAGTATAATCAATATTCGCCGTATTTTGATGAATTATTGAAAATATTAATAAAAGGATTGTCATAATTTCTTTTATCTCAAAATTTACTGTAAAAAGGAATAATAAATTATACTTTAAAAAGAATTAAGAATGAAAAGATTTGCAGAACTGACAGTAAAATTTAATTGGTTAATAATTATTGTTGTATTAGGGCTAACCGCTTTTTTTGGTTATCAACTTAAGAACATAGAAATTGATGCTGATGTTATAAATTCATTGCCCGATGATG